>CAZRDN010000150.1:0-1501 GCA_964598875.1 uncultured Gammaproteobacteria bacterium | reverse complement strand
GTTTCCAAGTAAGATTATTTGGATTCCAAATAGTTTGTGCATAGCCAGCCACTGCTATTACTTTGGGGTTACGGAAAAAAGGCAGGGCTTTATCCAAATAATCAGACTTTAACCTAGTATCAGCATCCACGAATAATACGGCCTTAAATCTTGTGAGAAGACTAAAGTGTTTAATACATGCCTCTAGTGCCCCAGCCTTTCCCCTTGGGTTTGCAAGGCTAAGAACTGGAATATTAAAGCTGCTTACTATTTCTGCAGTTTTATCTTTGGATCCATCAGAAACTACAAATAAATTACTGCGTGGAACCAAATTGAAAAGTGATTCAAGAGTCTGATTAATGACCATCTCCTCATTATGGGCCGGTACAACCACAGCTACATCTCTGGCTGAAATATCTTCAAAAACCTGGCCTGTTGAAACAGCTGGTGTAATGCTTGGCTGAACCTTATCCGCAACTACACGAACTATCCCAACCACTGTCCATATAATCAAGTTTACTCCTAAAACTAAAGCAACGGTGCTAAATATAATTATATAATCCAAACTGCTCAAAAACAGTTTCGTCCCGATAACTATACCTACAACCTCCAAAACGACAAAATATACCGTGTGTAATATATCTATTAGCTCAGCCAATAGGCTAATTACCATGATTTAAGTTGTTAGAAAGGATTTCGTTTCAAAATTATTAACTTCTACGCCAGTTGAATTATTCTTTATCAGTCTTTGCTTAAAGTCTTCTATCGTCAGTTTTAGGCCTTCTTCTAAGCTAACTGTCTGCTGCCAGCCTAAAGCATGCACTTTATCCAAAACTGGCATACGACCATTAGGATCATGCGACGCTCTAGGAGTAAATAATATTTTACTTGACGAGCCCGAAGCGGCTATAACTTTTTCAGCCAACTCAAATATGCTTATAGCCTTATCACTACCAAGATTATAAGCTTCACCTGGTTCACCTTTTTCCATAACTATCAATAGACCATTTACTAAATCATCAACAAAACATAGCGTACGCATCTGATCGCCTTGACCGTGCACTGTTAACGGTAAAGATGATAAGGCCTGCGTAGCCAAACGCGGTATAACCCTAAAATCCAATAAAGACATTTTAGGGCCATAAACATTAAAAAGACGTACTATGGAAGCATTTAAACCATACTTTTTTACAAAAAGCTTAAGCCAAGTTTCAGAAAAACGTTTACCTTCTTCATAATTTGCCCGCCAACCTATCGGATCAACCCTACCAGCATACTCCTCGCTTTGCGGGAATACCTCTGGATCACCATATATTTCAGAAGAACTAGTAAAAACTAATCTGGCCTTATGTTCATAGGCTACTTGCAAAACATTTTTAGTTCCCACAGAACATACGTCCATTATCTCCTCGCCTAAAATTTCAATATTAGGAACACCTGTAGGGCATGCCAAATGATAAACTTGATCAAATTTTACATGGGTATCATTGCAAAATACTGCAAATTTATCTGTCTCTACACC
>CAZRDN010000149.1:0-1521 GCA_964598875.1 uncultured Gammaproteobacteria bacterium | reverse complement strand
CCGAGCCCAAGCTTTAGCCTTATCAGTTGTATCATGACCATCCTTTTCCAACTCATAAATCCGCTGGTAAAACCAATGAAAGGTATTTAAGTGATTGAAGGTCACGCATGGTTGCATAACATCGATCAGGGCAAAGCCCTTATGCTTCATCCCGCCAACTATCAGGGCTGTGAGCTGTTTAGCGTTACCAGAAAAACCTCGAGCTACATAAGTAGCGCCCGTGGTGATAGCTAGAGCAATTGGATCAATCGGTACCTCAATTGAACCAAAGGGCGTGGATTTAGTAGCCATACCTTTTTCTGTTGTTGGGCTACCTTGTCCTTTGGTAAGACCGTAAATTTGATTATTGTGCACCACATAAGTTATATCTACATTTCGCCGCATAGCATGCATCAAATGACCCAAGCCTATACCATAACCATCACCATCCCCGCCTACTGCCACCACTGGTAATTTATGATTGGCTAATTTTATGGCAGTAGCCACTGGTATTGACCGGCCATGCAGTCCGTGAAAACCATAGACATTCAAAAAGCTGGCCATATTACCTGAACAGCCAATACCAAATACAACGCAGGTTTGATGAGGCGCTAGCCCTTGCTCCACAAAAGCCTGCTTAAGCGCTGTCCAAATACCAAAGTCACCGCACCCAGGGCACCAAGTGGGAAATTGATTTGTTTCAAAATCTTTAACTTGAGACATAAGCTGTTATCTCCTCTGGATCAAATGGCCTGCCGTCATACTTTAATAATCTGTCATCTATATTAATACCTGTTTTTTCTCTAATTAAACCACCTAACTGCCCGGTATAATTATTCTCTATCAGTATTCTACGCTTAGCCTGGCGTAAAACAGTATCAACCTCTTTAACTGGAAATGGCTCTAAACATCTGACTTGTAAAAAATTAACCTCATGTCCTTTTTTAGCTAATACTTTCATAGCTTCTAAAATAGCTCCTTTAGTACTCCCCCATCCGACCAAAGTTATTTCCGCTTCGGCTGAGCCGTAAAGCCTGATTGGTTCTTTGATCTCCTGGCGCAAGCTCTGTAATTTTTTCATTCGTTTATCCATTTGTGCTATACGATTATCAGCCTCCTCATCAGCCATACCACTGGTATCGTGCTCATCACTATTAGCTGTAAATAAACCACCAGCTTGACCAGGAATAGAACGTGGACTAACCCCTGTAGGAGTTACGGCGTAACGAGCAAAGCGATCGTCAGCTGAAAGTTGTGAGGTATCTGCTAATTTGGACTTATCAATTGTAAAATTATTTTGTTCAAAAAACGGCACTGTTTGCCTAGCTTCTGCTAAATATTTATCGGTTAATAGAACTACGGGTAACTGGTACTTATCTGCCAAATTATGTGATAAAACGGCAATTTCAAAACACTCTTCCACATCACCAGGCGCCAATACTACTCTTGGAAAGTCACCCTGACCAGCATGCAAAGCAAAACGTAAATCACCTTGATCGGTCCAAGTGGGTAACCCTGTGGCTGGTCCAGGACGCTGAGCTA
>CAZRDN010000148.1:904-1583 GCA_964598875.1 uncultured Gammaproteobacteria bacterium | reverse complement strand
AGTCATCACCACAATGGCGGCATCGTCGTATTTGCTCAGATCCCTCTCCACCTCCCTTTTATATATCAACTTGAATTTGGCTTCTGCCTCTAATTCTTTTTTATCATTGCGCACTGAGGGCCAGCGGCCATTGGCTATTTTAATGATATCCTCCCAATCCACTTCAGACTCAGGCGCTTTACCAAAGACCTCGGTAAAGCTAGCCACTACTCCGGCCCGCTCGCCTTCACCTAAAGCTGCTGTGGTTTGCGTACCAAAGGCCACGAATTCCTTGATGGCCTCTAATTGCGGCTTGAGCTCAGCCAGTTCCAACTGCAATGCCTTTATCTTTTTAACGATGTCATCGGCCCTGGCTAACAACTCTTTAGCCTTAGCCTCATCCACCCCAGATAGGGTTTGGGTCTGATTTTGTTTTACTGTTACAGCCTCAGCAGAAATTTCTGGAATACCTGGCAATGGCACTGGTCCAGGAGTAGGCGCAGGTACAGGAGTTGGGTTAGGTGTTGGCGGAACAGGCTTATTACCTAGGGTAAACTTGGCGCTTTGGCCACTTATATTACTTTCATTACTCCTGACAGTAATAACCTGCATACCTTGGTAAGTCTCGGCTAATTTCTCTGGCACTGTCCAAGTATACGTGCCAATATCAGGTGCAGCAGTTGCTATCTCATAAGACTGC
>CAZRDN010000148.1:0-894 GCA_964598875.1 uncultured Gammaproteobacteria bacterium | reverse complement strand
GGCATACAAGGCGGGTTTGAATAAGTACAAGTTGGCTGGGGTGGCGACAACAAAATAGTGACTGTTTTTACAGCCTCAGCAGACGCACTAGCAGCTGCCTTATCAGCAGCATCAATAGCTGAAGCAGCCTGCCAAGTAATGATTCTCTTTTCTCCTAAGCGCCACACTTCACCGGCCTTAGGCCCAGTCACGGTAATGCCTGTGCTAATAGGGGCAGCTGATTCTATAGTTATCACGCCGCTATCAGCATAAGGCCTATCACCACCTTCTGGCTGCACACCCACCCGAATTTTAAACTGACCAAATATCGGCCAATCAGCTGGGATGGTCCAATTCATACTGCCGCCACCTAACAGGTTCAAATTATTACCGTCGATTATGTTCATGGTTCCACCGGTCGGCACATGGACAGCTTTCAAATAGCGCAGATAATTGACCATACTGGCTGGCACAGCCCAAGAAATGGTATGCGTTTCCCCTGGTCGCCAAACCTCACCAGCTTGCGGCAAAGTAACAACAAAATCAGTGGTGCTTGGCGGCTCAGTGGCTGTGCTGGCTAAAGCGAACAAATAATCAGAAGTTAAGGAGTCTTTAATAGAGTCATTCACATTCCAACTGATGTATTTATTCTTGACCGTCAAAGAAACCACCGCTCCTTTCTGGATATTGTCAGATAAATGTACTAACTTGCGATCCACTACCTTACCACTAGACCAATCATTACCAAAAACATCCAAGGTAGTATTGTAAATCTGCAGCTCAGCATCAAAACTTTGCTGACCGCCATCACCGCCCCAGCCGTCATTGCCTATGGAATCGCCAATATTTAAGGTATAGCCACTGGGATTGGTAGTTGCGGAGTAATAAGCGGTGAAATCAACCTTTTCCAAGGCT
>CAZRDN010000147.1:0-1660 GCA_964598875.1 uncultured Gammaproteobacteria bacterium | reverse complement strand
CACTAATCTTAGGCAGCAGCCGATAGTGAGCCAGGTTATAACTACCGGAGTAGTGCCGGCTGTTAATGAGGCCACAGTGTATTATTCCGAGATTGCCCAGGCGGATGTTTTTGCAGTAGCCCGTTCTATTCCAAAATTCGGCTGGGGCATAATTACCGAATGGCCTACCCAAGAAGCTATGTCAGTAGTTGGTGATGTGGTTGCCAGACTCTTGGCCGGCGCGGCTTTATTATTATTAGCCTTGATTATAGTCAGTTTTTGGCTGGCGCGTCGGATTACCAGGCCGTTGCGTCAGTTAACTACAGCTACCACCGAAGTTGGTCAGGGTAGGTTTGATGTTAGTTTACCGACTGCTGGGTCGGATGAGGTTGGTGAGCTGGCTAAAAGTTTTGGCACCATGACCGAAGGCCTGAAGGAATTAGAAAGACTAAAGGATGAATTCGTCTTCATAGCGGCCCATGAATTGCGCACTCCGGTGACGGCTATTCGTGGCTATGCCGAAATGCTGGGCGACGTCAGCCAAGAATTACCTGAGTCTGCTCGGGAGTTTGTTACACGATTACAGCAATCAGGCGGCCGTTTAGCCACCTTGGTCAATGATTTGTTGGAAGTAGCTCGTTCCCAGGCAGGGCGGTTAAAAGTGCAAACCTCACCGCAGGATATAGTTAGTATTGTCTCAGCTACTTTAGCTGAACTAAAACCACTGGCTGATGAGAAAAAGCATGATGTGATATTCAATCCGCCAGCTGCTTTACCGCAAGTTATGGCTGATAAGGATAAGTTACAGGAAGTCCTGGTCAATCTTATAGGCAATGCTATCAAGTACACGCCCAGCCAAGGCCGTATTGAGGTAGGTTTAAAACAAGCAGGGGAAAATATCGTCACGTGGGTCAAGGATTCTGGTATAGGTATAACCCCAGAAGATCAGGCCAAACTTTTCCAACGCTTTTTCCGCGTGGAATCAGATGAGACCCGTAATATTCAAGGCACAGGCCTGGGGCTTTTCATAGTCAGGCAGATAATTGAGCACATGAATGGGCGTATCTGGGTAGAGAGCACCAAAGGCCAGGGCAGTACTTTTTATTTCAGCTTACCAGTAGTGGCTTAATCGTAAATTAAAAGAGACCCCCTAACTATAGGGAATTAATTTTTTGTATTGACAAAAGAGTAAAAATAGCCTATAATATAAACGTAAAATAAAAATTAAAGCCATTTTGGCTATAGTAATTCCTTGGCAAAATAGCAACGGACTTACTAGCGAAGGAGAAAATCATATGCTCAGACGTATTGCGTTTTATATGCTGTCGTTGGGCGTTTTTTTATTTACTTTTAACTTTACCCAGGCAGCTGGCTTAGGTTGGGAAAATGAAAATTTCCCAAATTTGTATCCTGATTTAAATAGCAAAATCGTCCAGCCAATAGTCCTGGGTGATACTGACACGGCCGTAAGTGACCAGGCAGTTTATAAAGAAATTGAAGGTCAGGTAAACCAGACAATATATGTCGGGCTTAATAGGGTAGTAGCCTCGTCCGGTCGCTCTGGCACAGGTTTAGAAAAGGTAAAAATGACTTTTTATCCTCTTACGGGAACAGCGGCCAGTTCCTGTGTTTATGATTTAGTTGCTGGCAGCAACGATTGCGCTGGCCAAGTTTATGTCAG
>CAZRDN010000146.1:0-1740 GCA_964598875.1 uncultured Gammaproteobacteria bacterium | reverse complement strand
ACGGATCATCATAGCCTCCTGGTGAGGATTGATGAAAAAGTTCCAGAACCGGTCACCAATTTAATAAACGCCGGATTATACCGCTTTACGCCTGATATTTTTCCAGCCGCCGCACAGGTCGGCTTGTCTACGAGAGGAGAGTATGAGATTACTGACGCCATTACAGCCTTAGCTAAAGAGAGAAAAGTGAAAATCGTACCCTTGAAGGATTATTGGTTGGATTTTGGACGACCGGAAGATGTGGCTATAGCAGAAAATATTATTGCCCAGAATTATAAATAAAATTTTTCATAGGTTTTATGTCAGAACAATTACATGCGCCCGTAGTTCAATGGATAGAATGGAGGTTTCCGGAACCTCAGACGCAGGTTCGATTCCTGCCGGGCGCAAGGACTTAAACAGATTGCCCAAAGTTAGCCAAAATTAGCCAGATTAAGACATCAGATGCCTGATTATATAAAAACCTTCTTAAACTAGCGAAAACACGACCTTTGTTATATACTAATAATCGTAGTATTAATTGTTTAATATCCTTTAATTTGCTCTTGACCCCTTTGCTTAAAGGAGTGATGAGCCGCTAATTTATATGGACCTTAGCCAAATTACCTCTGCTTTTTCATCAGCTTCTCCCTCGGCCGAAGGTGGCCTGTCTCGTACTCTCACTAAGGCTAATCAGTGGGGTATCAGATTTTTAGCCTTTGTCCTGCCTCTGTTTTTCCTGCCCTTCACTTATGAGGCGTTTGAATTAAGTAAGCAAGCTTTGCTCATAGGCGTAGGCTTTATTTTACTGGTCGTTTGGTTTAGTCAGGCCGTAGCCACGCGCCAAGCCAACCTATTGAAGTCCTGGTTAAATTGGGCGGCTCTGGCTTTGTTAATAGTGGTTATTGTTTCGACTGTTACTTCAGTTGATCCTATTACATCCATTTTAGGTTACTATGGGCGGTTTAACGGCGGCCTTTTGAGCCTGGTCGGTTATTTGCTGTTTTTCTTTTTGATCACTGCTAGCATCAGAACACGTCAAGAGATTCATTGGCTAACAGGCTCGTGGCTAGGCGGCGTTGGTCTAGGCGCGTTGATTTTGCTTGTACAGTTACTGGGCTTGAGATGGTTGCCTTTTTCTTTTGCACAAATCTCTAGTTTTTCACCGCTAGGCGGAGCTTTGAATGCCGTGGCGTTGGTCTTAACAGCCTCTTTCCCGTTGGCTGTGTATTTTGCTCGAGCCGCTGCCAAAGCCTGGCTTAGGATTTTGAGTTTGTTACTGGCTATTTTAATAATGGTGGTGGTTTTCATGGTTGATTACCATCTTGGTTGGTTAGGGTTAGGAGTGGGTTCTTTGGTCTGGCTGGGTCTGCTTTTTTATAAGAATGAAACCACTAGTTTCCAATGGACGGTCATTCCCGCACTGGCTATCCTTTTAAGTTTGATCGCCTGGCCAATAGTTCTGGTCAATGTCACTCGTGTTTCCGTGCCAGTGGAAGTGAACTTATCATTACCTGCCAGTTGGCGCATCGCCATGCAGAATGCTAAGGGTAGCCCGTTGTTGGGCACAGGGCCTGATACTTTCAGTTATGGTTTTTCTAAATTTAAACCGGAAGGCTTCAATGATTCTAATTTCTGGTCATTTAGATTTGATCGCGCCACTTCAGAATTAGCCCAGCTCCTCAGCACCACTGGCTTCGTTGGTCTAGCTGCTTATCTGGCGGTCTTTATCATTGGTCTGTACCTATGCTGGCGTACACT
>CAZRDN010000145.1:0-1740 GCA_964598875.1 uncultured Gammaproteobacteria bacterium | reverse complement strand
AGCAAGAGCCTAACCAAGAGCAATTGCAACGTTACCAGCAGCTTGGGCAGCTGTACGCGCCAAAGACAAGGTTTTTTGATAATGGGTGGTGAATTTGGAGAAAATATCCAGCATACTAAGGTGAATACAGAATAAGAGATAATAGCCCAAAAATCAAGGATTGAACCCTTAGCTATCTAGCCCCAAAGACGGCTGATTTTTAGGCCATTTTGCGCAAGGTAGCTACGCGTTCGGCAATAGGTGGATGCGTCATGAAAAGACGACTCATTTTTCCTGGGTTTTGCCGAAAAGGAGAAGACAAGTAAAGATGAGCAGTGGCCTTGGAAACATTATTTAGTGGTGTAGCGTCAGCCTCTATTTTTTCTAAAGCTCGGGCTAAACCTTCAGGGTAGCGAGTCATTAAAGCGCCTGAAGCGTCTGCTAAAAATTCCCGTTGGCGGGAAACCGCTAGTTGAATAAGTTTGCCAATAATAGGCGCCAGTATAGCTAGAATAAAACCTATCAGTATTAGTATGCCGCCAGCATTGCCGCGTGAGCTGTTGCGCCGTCCGCCCCAAAAGTGAGAGCGCAGGAAAATATCAGACAGAATTGCTAGGGTACCTACTAACACTACTACCAGCGTGGCAAAACGAATATCATAATTAGCCACATGAGAAAGCTCATGAGCAATCACACCTTCCAACTCTTCATTTTCCAGCTTAGCCACCGCTCCTTCAGTAATGGCTATGGAAGCGTGCTCTGGGTCACGCCCAGTGGCAAAGGCGTTTATCGCTTGTTCGGGTAATAAATAAACTTTAGGCATGGGCATGCCTAGGGCAATGCACAAATTCTCCACCATATTCCAAACGTAGGGATTTTGTTCTTTATTTTCTAGCTGGTAAGCCCGGGCTTGCATGAGTGAAATTTTATCGCCCTTATAATAACCGGTTAAAGCCATGACTATGGCAATTACGCCAGCCAAAGAAAGTACGCCAAAAGTATCGCCTGAATAAATTCCCCAGGTATAGCCGAGTAAACCTATAACTATTATAAAAATAATCACCAAGAACCAGCTTTTACGCTTATTGGCAGAAATTGCATCGTACATATACTTAATATAATATTAACTTTTTTACAGGTTAAATTAAATATTTTATGCAGCGCTGTCACCCCAATCTGAGTTCGCAAAAGCGAGCCCACAGCTCCAGGAAAAATGTTTGGCCATAAGGACTCGCCTTAGTTGAATTAGAATTGTACTTTTACGTTCTGTCTTTCAGCTTCATTTTCTATTTCAAAGAATTCACGCTTTTGGAATTTGAACATGCTGCCTACAATATTAGAAGGGAAGGTTTCCAGCATAGTGTTAAGGTCGCGCACCATGCCGTTGTAAAAGCGCCTGGCCGCCTGGATCTTATTCTCTGTGTCCGAAAGTTCATCTTGCAGTTTACCAAAGTTGGCTGAGGCTTTAAGGTCAGGATAATTTTCCGCTACCGCAAACAAGCTCTTCAAAGCTCCAGTCAGCATATTTTCCGCCTTACCTTTTTCCTCAATACCTTGTGCGCCCATGGCTTGAGTGCGCGCTTCGGTGACTTTAGTGAAGACACCTTCTTCATGCTTGGCATAGCCTTTGACTGTGGCCACTAAATTAGGAATCAGGTCATAACGACGCTTAAGCTGCACATCTATATCACTCCAACCTTCCTCTGCTCGATTCTTCATACTAACCAGGCGGTTGTAAATACTAACCACCCAAATGATCAG
>CAZRDN010000144.1:0-1858 GCA_964598875.1 uncultured Gammaproteobacteria bacterium | reverse complement strand
CGCAGCCTTAACTTTGGGTTCGTCCGCTTGGCAAATCGGGCACCAACCAGCCCAAAAATAAAGTAACACTACTTTTTTAGCGGACAGGGCACGATTTAATTCAGCGCTGGAATAAGTAATGTAATAAGGCACTGCACCGGTGTCGCTATCACTACCCTCCATCATCTTGTCGTCTTGTGCTGGCTCGGCGCCACTTTTTTCCTCCATCATACCAGCGTCGTCTTTTTCCATCACAAACTCCTGTGTCTGTTCCATAGATTGATCATCACCCATCATTTTATCTTGGGCCATCATATCGTCATCGGCCATTTTATCCTCCGTAAAAGCATTCTCGGGTGGGGTGGCAGGCAAGGAGAGTGATTGAGTGTTTTTGAACTTGCAACTCAATCCCAACAAAGTTAACGCAGTTAGTAATAGAAATATTTTTTTCATAATTAAATAAATTAATGTTTAAGCCGACCCCAGATCAGGCCGATTATTTTACCCAAGACCATACCGGCCAAAGCATAGATCAACCACACGGCCGGCTGATGATAAATTATCACTTCAATGACCACGCCAACCGTTAAAACCAATAAGCCCACCAAAAAACCGAAACGGCTGGCTAAAAGCCGGAGAAACACTTCACGTTCATCACCCTTACCCTCGGCTGCCGTAAAACCAACCAGGACCAATACCAGCACCAACAGCACTACTGTGGACATCATATCCCACATGGAAAAATAATTGTATGCTAGCAAACCTGCGCTTAAAATAGCCGCCAGCCATAGCCCTATCAGTTTTTTATCTGTCGTGTCATTATGTGTCATAAATTATTCAAGGGAAAAGATATCTTCTACGCGAGAACGGAAATGTTTGGCAAATTTAAGGGCTAGCTCTAAAGATGGCGTATACTGACCATGCTCTATTGATATAATCGTCTGCCTAGAAACACCCAGAGAGCTGGCTAGTTCTTCCTGGGTCAGATTTTTACCTAAACGCATATCCTTAACTTTAGTGCTGACTGGCATATAACTAATTACAGTCTAATGTTAAGCTTTATCTATGTCAAGTATACTTTACATTAGACTCAACCGAGACAACTGACCGATCTTTTCCTTTTTAATTACAATAGCTTAAATTAGAAGTATGAACTTTCTAGCTATCATAATGCTCTTGGCCAACCTGGTGGTTAAATCAGTAGAACCACTCCCCCCCTTAACTCCGGATGAACTACCGCGTCTTATGCCTCAGGAAGTTAAGGCTATTTATATTACCTCACAAACAGCCAAACGTACCGAGAGGATGAAAGAGCTGCGGCAAGTGATCAAAGAGACTGAGCTGAATGCGGTGGTGATAAATACTAAAGAACCTTTTGGTGCCAGAATGGACGAGGGGCTTGGCATCTTGGTAAATGAATTGCACAGCGAAGACGTCTGGGTAATAGCCAGGCATGTCATGTTCCAAGATGATGATTTAGCAGAGCGACATCCAGAATTTTCCTTAAAGCGTACCAATGGAGCTAACTGGAAAGATAGGGGCGGACACGGTTGGGTGGACCCAGCTAGCCAAGAAGTTTGGCAATATAATTTGGCTTTAGCGCAAGAAGCTCTTAAGCTCGGGTTTGATGAAATAAATTTGGATTACATCCGCTTCCCGACTGACGGCGATCTGCAAAATATAATTTACCCCTCTTGGGATAAAACCAAACCCAAAGAAGAAATCTTGCGGGATTTTCTGCGCTGGTTCAAACAAGGTCTACTGGCGGTGAATCCCCAAGCCAAACTTTCTATAGATGTTTATGGTGAGACTTTTCTGCGGGACTTTGCTGGCACCACTGGCCAACGTATCTCGTTACTGGCACCAGAAGTGGATGTAG
>CAZRDN010000143.1:0-1871 GCA_964598875.1 uncultured Gammaproteobacteria bacterium | reverse complement strand
AGCTGAGCTAGTTCATCAAATGAGGTTCGTCTTAAAAACTTACCGATTTTAGTTATACGTGGGTCGTTGCTCATCTTAAATAATGGACCGTCGGCCCTTTCGTTATACGACATCAGTTCAGCTTTCAGACTGTCGGCATTTTTGATCATGGAACGGTATTTGTACATTTTAAATTCTTTACCCGCCTCCCCTACCCGCCGTAAGGCCACCAACGGAGGCCAACCCGAATCAAATAATACTAAGATAGCCAAGGTTACAAGCACTGGACTTAACATCACCAGCAAAAGCACTGCTCCGATGATATCGGTTAAGCGCTTAATAACTCGTCCCCAGCCATCTAATGGCGTACGTTTTATCTCAATCAACGGCACACCAGCTAAAGTATGGCTGATGACATTGTGGCTTTGAGCCTCGAACATATCAGCCACATATTTAAAACCCAAATGGTGACTACTGCAAAAATCCAGGATTTTCAGATTGTCTGTGTGACTCAGAGTGGCATCACCTACAATAACCTCATCCACACCTACATAATCCTCTACTAAATTAAGGGCCTCAGGATCGACTTTCTTTACCACCACAAAACCTAAGTGAGTTGATCTATTAAATAGTTTAGCCAAGGCTTCACTAGTTGAATCATGGCCTATCAACAAAACTCGATTGACGCCCAAACCATAGCGGTACAAAGTGGTTCTTAGTAAACGCAAACTCAAACGGCCAAAGCCGACCAAAATCAAAGACAAGCCCCAGCCAGCCAGAACGATAAAGCGTGAATTGAACAAATTCGGATTAAAGAAGAAGAGTACGATGATAAGTGCTAGGCCGGAGGTACAACCTAAAAAAACCCTACTTAATTCTTGAGAAAACTTTAATTGATTATTTAAATTATAAAGACCCGAAAAGGAGAATAACACGAGCCACACCAATGCTACTATTAGTAAGGTGCGAAAATAAGCGCCCAGCGGCAGGTCAAAACGTACTGGTAAACTTGTGCGAATGAAGGATTCAAATCTCAACTGATAAGCTATCAAGCCAGCAGCGACCAGCATTAAATAGTCTATAGGTAAGGCTATGGTGGAAAATATCAACTGACTCTTTTTCATATAAATAATATGGGTAATTATAGCCTATAGTATTGACCGGGGGCGAGTATTATGCTACATTTTTGTCTGCTAAAGTCAACCTAGGCGATTGCCTCGGTCTAAGACTGGGGAGGAAAGTCCGAACACCATGGCGTTCCCGCTCATTTACAAGGGAAGGATAACTCCTAACAGGAGCCGTTGGTCTGAGTAATCAGGCCGCAGGACAAGTGCAACAGAAAATAGTCCCGCTCCGGTTTTTGCCGGGGTAAGGGGTGAAACGGTGAGGTAAGAGCTCACCAGCCCCGTGTGTAAACATGGGGGCTAGGCAAACTCTATCCGGTGCAATACCAAGTAGGGTCCGTCTTACGGACCGGGTTGGTAGCTTGAGCTCCGACGCGAGTCGGAGTCTAGATAGATAGTCGCCTCTCCGTAGAAATATGGAGAACAGAATTCGGCTTATTGGTTGGCCTTAGCAAGTAACGTCAAAATTCCCTCGTTTTAAGCGGGGGAATTTTGTTTTAATAAAATACCCTTTATCCGTTGACCGCGAGCTGATTCTATGGTAATACCTAGATAATAAAATAAACAAAAATCAATCACAAACGTAAGGAGTCTAAAATGAGGACTTTAATAATAAGCTTAGCGTTTTTTCTGGTCTGGTTATTACCATCCCAAGCCCAAATAACAAAACTATGGGACAAGGAACAGGACAGTCCACTTATGCTGTCTAACTGTGCCGAAGACTGGCCCGACACCTATCGCAAACATGAAGTTTGCACAGATTATCTA
>CAZRDN010000142.1:0-1878 GCA_964598875.1 uncultured Gammaproteobacteria bacterium | reverse complement strand
CCCCAAAGTAATAGCAGTGGCTGGCTATGCACAAACTATTTGGAATCCAAATAAGCTTACTTGGAAACAGAAGCTTTTTATATTACATCGTGAACGAATATATTTTTTAAGCCAACGCTTAGTTAAATTTGGTCAAACTTGGAAGCATGCCAGTGTCACCCATATTGTGCCAGGCTTCGCTAGTATTTATAGGGCGTCGGCTTTGGCCAACATAAGCATGAATCCACCAGGTTTAGTAATAGAAGATTTTAACATGACCTTTGAGATTCATCATAAAAATTTAGGCATAGTAGCGCATCATCCTTCTGTAGTTGCCTATACCCAAGACCCAGATAATTTGCATGACTATTTTAGGCAAGTTAAGAGGTGGCAGCTCGGCTTTTGGCAGACAGTGCGTTTGCACGGCTTTTGGTATAGCAGTTTCTGGGTAGCTTTAGCTATTACTATAGTAGAAGTTGTTTTAGGGTCATTGCTATTTTTATGTTTGCCAGCACTTTTATTTTTTTGGTATTTACCAGCTGTCTTACTCCAGTTTAATTTTTTTATGGACTGGAGTTGGCTTATTCAAGTGAATAATTTTACCAGCTCATGGCCATTATTATTTTGGTTACTAGTTGGTATTATATTACCTGATTATCTACTTACATTAATTGTGGCTGTTATTCAGCGTAGGCCGCACTATTTATTATGTGGCTTAGCTTTCCCAGCTTTGAGGTTTATAGATGGTTTAGCAGTCATAAGGACTGTACCAAAGGCATTTTTGGAACATTCTAGTGGTCATTGGGTAAGTCCAACCAGGCGGCAGTCTTAAAATAAATTTATTGTAATAATTTTTACAATTATGTAGCATAATAGCATCAGTCTAATAATTAACTATTTAGCTATGAAAATTAAACGACTTTATGTATATACGGCTTTAATTGCCATTATGGGTATTATGGCTGGGGCGGCTAATTATTACCTTTTTCCACCAACTGGAGAGGTGGTATATGTGGGGGAGGGTCAAGTTCTAGGCTCGAGAACAGTAAGTTTAAGTGGTCTATTGGCTAGGTACTTTAAGCCTAGATGGCCATCATATACCTCTGGCGATAGGACAGCGCCTATTATTGTATTGACTGGTGATACATCAGTTAGTATAGAGATTAATTCCGCTTACACTGATGCTGGCGCTACAGCTACTGATAACAAGGACGGAGACATTACAAATAAGATTGTTGTTACAGGTAGTGTTAATACTTCTAAGTTAGGTAGATATCGTTTGTATTTCAATGTTAAGGATGCGGCTGGTAATTCCGCCGTACAAAAAGTAAGAACAGTTAAAGTGATAGAATCATCAACTTCAGCCGACACCACTCCGCCCGTTATAACACTGCTTGGCAGCTCTTCCATTAGTATTAATTTGAATTCGAGTTACACTGACGCCGGCGCTACAGCTACTGATAATATTGATGGTAACATCACAAATAAAATAGTTGTTACGGGTAATGTTAACACCGCCTTAGCTGGCACATATCTTTTGAATTTTAATGTTAAAGATACGGCCGGAAACTCTGCTGTGCAAAAAGTAAGAACAGTCACAGTGACAGGTTCATCTCCGCCACCACCACCGCCAAGCAGCTCAACTTACCCTCTGCATACGAATATTACGGCTACAGTTCTCTGGGTAGGCGAGCCACAAGGCAACGGGTCATCAGAAGATAATGCTCTGTCTGCTTGGGACGATGCCTGGCAGGCGCATTATGGTGGTTACGATGATTATCAGAATAGAAACGGGTATTATCCTGTAGGCTTTACTCCTAAAGAAAATCCTTTCTACCTTGATTTGCCCTATAACGATTTTAATAATAATGGTACGCCAAAATCTAATCTTATGACGGT
>CAZRDN010000141.1:0-1881 GCA_964598875.1 uncultured Gammaproteobacteria bacterium | reverse complement strand
TATCGTATTTTGTTTTTTAACGCCGCCCGTCATGTTAAAACTGGAAGACAAGCTCAGAAACGGGCTCAAACCAGGGGCAAGGTTTGTCTCCTATGCCTTTCCCTTACCCAATATTGTGCCAACTAGCGTTAGTAAACCGCTAAGCTCAGATATAAATATCTACCTGTATAAAGATATTGTTCGGCCTGTGGGGAAAGTTGTGGATATTTAATTTGCGAGTACAGCTTCATATACCTATACTAATATGGTATAAAACCTAAACGTTTTGTCGTGGCCAAAAGGAGGGCTTAGCAAAACACAAGGAAACAAAATATGCCAACACAATCTAAAATCGTTTTAATTCGTCAGTTGGTGGAGGCGGCAGCAAATAATTTAAATACCGCCACCCAATTAATAAAAGATCTAGGAGTTGCAGATATAGAAAGTAAAACTCCAGTGAAAGCAACGGCTGGTAGTGTGCAAAGGACGGAAGCCGGAGCTGTTATAATTGAGGGTGTTTTTGATGGTCAGAATATGGTCGGTCCAGATGGCAAGCTTTATAGCGTGCCGGCCAATTATGCTTCCAAGTCAAAATTAGTTGAAGGTGATTTATTAAAGTTAACCATTAGTCCTGATGGTTCTTTTATTTATAAGCAAATTGGACCAGTGGAAAGAGATAGGATAGTCGGTGTTTTGACCAAAGACGAACAAACAGAGGAATTCAGAGTGTTGGCTAGTGGTCAGCTATATAGGATTTTGTTGGCTAGCGTGACATATTTCAAAGCTAGTACAGGCGATGAGGTGGTAATTCTGGTGCCTAAGGGTACGCCATCTTCCTGGGCCGCGGTCGAGAATGTCATTAGGAAGGATGGTCAATCAGCTAGTGTGGAAGCAGCTCCAGAAAGTAGTTCTGACGTAGAGGAAAATAAGCCAAGTGAACAGCTTCCCAGCCAGCCACGGCCACGCGGTCGGCCTAGGAAAAACCCAGTTACAGCTGATAATACTGTAGCTACAGCGGTGGAGTCTGAGCCAGTCGCTAGTGAAAAAACAGAAGGGCAGCTGGAGATTTAAGGTTTTTGACAGTTAATCAACACACTACCCATAGGTGTAAGGGTAGTGTGTTTTAGTTAATCAGGATGAATTATTGCTACTCCGGCAAAGCTCAGCTACAATAGCTGTGTTATGGCATCAGCTATCTATAGAAAATATCGTCCCCAGTTATTTTCCGAGGTTATTGGGCAGGACCATGTCACCAAAACACTGGTCAATGAAATTATCAATGATAAGTTAGCTCACGCTTATCTCTTTTGTGGTATGCGTGGTATTGGCAAAACCACTGTGGCCCGGGTTTTAGCTAAAGCCATTAATTGTGAAAAAAGAAGCAGCCAAAAAGCCGAGCCGTGCAATAAGTGTCAGTCGTGTGAGGCTATCAATAATGGCAGGTCGCTGGACTTATTGGAAATTGACGCGGCCTCAAATAGGCGGATTGATGATATCAGAGAAATAAAAGAGCATATACCATACGGACCATCACAGGCTAAGTATCGAGTGGTTATCGTGGATGAGGTGCATATGTTGACCACTGAAGCTTTTAACGCCCTGTTAAAAACATTGGAGGAGCCGCCACCACACGTTAAATTTATTTTTGCGACGACCGAAGCCCATAAAGTTCCGCTGACCATTCTATCCCGCTGCCAGAGGTTCAACTTTAAGCGCATCACAACGGCGCAGACGGTTGCAAAGCTCGAAGAAATTGCAAAATAAGAAAAAAGTATCAAAGAAAGATATAGAAAATATCGTTCAAAAATATATGGGGTTGGAAATAGATTCAAAACAAGTAGAAAGAGATTTGAATGCAGATATGTCAACAATTCAGGCAAGACAATCAATATTTACAAATAT
>CAZRDN010000140.1:0-1885 GCA_964598875.1 uncultured Gammaproteobacteria bacterium | reverse complement strand
TAGGCTGCGATTTTTGGTTTATTTATTTATCCGGTCTGTCTTCACCAACCTCGCCACTAGACTCCGCTTGGTCATATTTTGGTGGCATGAGAGTAGTTGGTTTAATGACTGCGGCAGGCGTAGGCTGCTCTATAGCTCTAGAAGATTCATCCACATAAGTATCCTCAGAATCATCAACCCTGCTAGAAACTGGTGCCTTGGGTGCTGAGGCTGAACCAACATCTTCAAGCACCCCATTACGCAGTATCTTTAACCTGCCATTTTCTCGCAATACCATATGCTCTTCTAACCCCTCCTGCCATAAGGAAGATAGATGTAACCAGCGATAGATAGCCAAAAGTTTAGCTAACTCTTCTTGTTGCTGGGGCGCTAAAAGTCTGCTGTTTTTGTCTTGCGCTAAAAATTGCTTATCAGCCACCAGATCACTCTCCGTCACTGGTCCTAATATCTCATTACGGTAAGCCAGCCATTTAGCCACGGTATCCAGGCCTTTATCAGAATTCTTAGTGGCTTCATTACCAAATGGCTGCACACATTTTTCCAAAGCTCCACGTAATTTTTCCCGTAAAGTATTGCGCTCTTCCATAACATAATGCCCAGCTAAGAAAACCCTCAGTTGCTCCTGAGCATCAAAACCCGAACGCAATGCATCTAATGGTTTTTGTCCAAATAAGGCGATCGCCACCTCATCACCCAAATAAGGGAAACCCACCACGGCCGCTTGCTGGGCCATGCGTTCATATTTCGCTACCAATTCTGGTGCACGTTGCTCCAGCTCAGTCCGCTGCGCCTGTAACATTCGACTTAAGGTTTTATAAAATTTGGCAGCCTCTAAAGGAGCGTCCAATAATTCTTGATGCATCTCAAATAATTCGTCATAAACCCCACGGTCATATAGGTTCATGACTGTGTACGAATCTACGGTGATAGTATTAGCATCATTAGTCATTATTTCTTCTCCTTTGGTTTACCTGGCTTGGTTGAGCCTCGTTCTTTTATCTGCCTTAGAATATCAGCTTGCAGTTTGCCTTGCTGCACTAATTGCTCTAATACTGCCAAACTCTGGGGGTCGCTTAAATTTTTAGCAGCATTGATATTGAATCTGGTCATAACATCAGCTAAACCGTTCTGAGCTGTTTCTAAGAAAGCTTTACCCAGATCACTAATTTCAAATTTTCTTTTACCATCAGGTGATTGAATTTCGCCGCCATACGCTAACCTGTTAAAGTTGCGCGCTGATACTTGGTTATCAATTTTAAGCATTTCAGCTAAAGCCGCCTCTTTATGCTCTTCTGGGGATAGCTCAGTGAACTCACGGGTATTAGTATCGTAGCCAACTGTACGAGCTGAATCCCAATGGTTCACGCGTTCTGCGGCAAAAGATAAATCATTTTGATATTGCAAGGCTGCTTGGTCATCTAGGCCTAACTGCTTTTCTAAAACTTCCTTACGGAATTTATTCAAGCCTTCAAAATTACTCTTATAATTATAATGATTCAATAATTCATTAAGGTTAGCATCATTAGACAGTTTCATAGCTACGGCCATAGCTAATGATTCATTTTTAGAAGCCACGGCTTTTTCAAACTCAGGCAATAACTCATCCGAGTTCTCACTGGTAACTTTCTTTAGTTCTTCAGCCACATTGCGCCTACGTTCGCGCTCCACATAATAATCAGCCGGCTCGCTGGTTTGGTACCAAGAAGTCCTTAGCTTGCTCATTCTTTGTTTATTAGTTTGTAACTGCTGGTTTATTTCTTGGGCTTGAGCAGAAGTAATATCCTCAGCATCTCGCTTATCTCTTGCTTCAACATTGCTTTCTGATAATGTCTCATACTGCTTGCCCCAGGTATCGTTAGTTTTTTGAGATTCAATAACCACATTT
>CAZRDN010000139.1:0-1966 GCA_964598875.1 uncultured Gammaproteobacteria bacterium | reverse complement strand
AGCAGGGTTAAAGTCTTTTGAGCAAGCTGGGCAAATAGGTGATATCACCCTGACCAATGATGATGCCTGGGGCATCATGGCTTTGCGCAGTGCTGGTGTGCCCGTGAATGAGCCATTAATAAAATCATCAGCCCAGTTTTTAGTGGATAAGCAAAATGCGGACGGTGGCTGGAGCTGGGGAGTGGGGTTTGATTCAGATACCAATGATACCGCAGCAGTACTAATGGCTTTAGCTGAAGCTGGCTATACTATTACCAATTCTGCTGTACAGGACGGGGTTAGCTATTTATTAAGCCAGCAAAATGCCGATGCTGGTTTTGCTTATCAGCTGCCGTGCTTTTGGCCTGGGTGCGAAGCCTCGGACAGTGCTTCTACTTCCTGGAGCATATCGGCTATAAATAAACTGGGGCTGAACGCAGCCAGTTACACTAAAGCCGGTGATTCACCTCAGGATTTTTTGCTGACTTTGCAAACAGGCGATGGCTCGTTCAAATGGCAAGCGGCTGATGCTGCTGGTTCAGCTGCCATGACTGCTTACGCGGTTGTGGCCTTATCTCAGAAAAGTTATCCGGTAGCACGCGGGTTTTATATTGGTGGCACTGGCAGCGGCCCCACACCTTTAGCAGATCTGGCTATTGCCTTTAGCGTGGAAGAGCTGGCAGGGCAGGCAGGGGAAGAGGTGAATGTGCAGGTCAAGCTAGAGAACCATGGCCCCACTATGGCCCAAGCCGTGGCCGCGGCTTTCAAGTGGCCTCAAGAAATGGAATTGATGCGCGCTGTACCATCTGCCGGTAACTTTGATAATGAGAAAAAACAATGGCAATTTATCAGGCTGAATAATTATGCCAAAGCTGAATTGATTTTAACTTTTAAAGCCAGTCAGCCAGTGAGTTCTGAATTATCAGTGGCTGTGACTGCGCAAGAATTGGATTTTAATCTTACTAATAATGAAGCGGCTATGAGCTTGCGGGTGAGCGCACCCGAACCAGTAGAGGCGATTGAAGTTTTGCCAACACCAGAAGTTTTAGGCGAAGTGGCTTATGGTTGTGAACCAGCGCCATCGGTAACAGCAGCAGATGTTTGGGCAGGGTATATTGTTTCCCCCAATAATTCGCAGACGCCGTGGTATATAGATGCGGTGAATCACAGCAACTATTGCTTGGCTGACAGTGCCGCAGCTTACCGCGCTTTGGAGATTTTCGGGCTAGGTATTACCAATGCTGATTTAGCCAAGATTCCAATGGTGGCGGGCGAAATAAATACAGGGGAGCTGGCTGAAGCCGATAGTGATTTGGTAGATAGATTGCGCGGCCGCATCTTACTGCAAGTGGAAAGTTTGGGTGAAGCCTGGTATGTGAACCCGAGCGACGGCTTGCGCTATTATTTAGCCGACGGCGTGGCGGCCTTGGCGAAATTTGCCAGCTGGCGGGTGAATTTACCTTGAGGCGGCAGTTTAGTTGAAATAATCCACCAGGCCAGTTGTAATAAAATAATGATGTCAGGAGTGGGTGTGGTATAATATGGTGTGTTAACTTATGCCAGACGATAAACCATTAGCTAATACTGAAGTAAGCCAGGATATTCGCAGTATCTTGGAAGAGAATAACCGGTTACTCAAAGAGGTCCAGGCCGGCAATGCCAGACTAGAACGATATTTGCGCTGGAACAGGATTTGGAGCGGTTTAAGGCTGTTGATAATCTTGATACCGATACTTTTAGGTATTATTTATCTCAAGCCTTATGCCCAGAATTTATTCGGCACTTATCAAGACCTACTAGGCGGTACCAATACCTCCCCGGGCGTTAGTAATCAATCACTTGATATTTTGGAACAATTAAAACAGTATCAACAGGTTAGCAATTAAATAATTAATTTTCATTGATTATGTTCATTGAAGAGCCAAATGAACAATCTTCGTCAGAAGTTGAAAAGCCACAGATGCCCAGACGCCTGGGCTACGGCTTG
>CAZRDN010000138.1:0-1981 GCA_964598875.1 uncultured Gammaproteobacteria bacterium | reverse complement strand
GATTAAGCCCGAAAGGGGCCTGCCGAGGCAGTACACCAAAGTCTTTGGTGATTATGTCCTGTCTGTGGTTACTCACAGACTTTTATTTTTTTAAAACAATATGGCTAAAACTAGAACAGTCAAAGAAACTTCCGTGGCCCGCGTGACCGAAAAGTTAAAGCAGGGTAAGGGTATAGTGTTCGCGGACTTTACCGGATTACTGGTAAAGGAAATGCAAGAACTTAGAGCCGAGCTTAGGAAGGCTGGTATTTATTTTGAAGTGGTGAAGAAAACTTTGCTGAAAAGGGGATTAGCGGACGCTGGGTTGTCTGATATTTCCTTGGATAATATCACAGGCAGCATAAGTGTGGCTGTGAGTGAGGATGATGAAATAGTATCAGCCAAGACCCTGGTAGATTTTGCCAAGAAGCATGACAAGTTGCAGGTGCTGGGTGGTGTTATGGAAAGTAAGTTTATTGACGATGGTAAAGTAAAATCACTGGCTCAGTTACCAAGCAAGCCGGAGTTATTGGGTAAGCTAGTGGGTTCTATTAATGCGCCCCTCTCAGGTTTGGTCGGCGTTTTGCAAGGCAATTTGCGCGGGCTGGTACAGGTTCTACGAGCAGCTTCGCAAAAGCAATCATAATTTTATTAATTAATAAATTAGATAATTAATCATTCAATATTATGTCTGACGAACAGAAAACAGTTGAAGTACCGGAGAAGTTTCAAAAGCTCGTGACCGAGATTGAGAAGCTGTCGGTGCTTGATCTCTCAGAACTAGTGAAGGTTCTGGAGGAAAAGTTTGGTGTGTCTGCAGCAGCTCCAGTTATGATGGCTGCTGGCGGCGCCCCAGCTGCCGGCGCGGCTGGAGCGGAAGAGGAAAAGAGCTCATTCAATGTTGAGCTGACCGATTCCGGTGCTGCTAAGATCAATGTGATTAAAGCCTTGCGCGAAGTCACAGCCTTAGGCCTTAAGGAAGCTAAGGATATGGTGGATGGCGCTCCTAAGATGGTAAAGGAAGGGGCGACCAAAGAAGAAGCTGAGACTATCAAGAAAAAACTAGAGGAAGCCGGCGCCAAGGTTACTTTGAAGTAATCATTAAAGGATGCAATAAACCCCTGCCATGTTTGCAGGGGTTTATTTGTTTACTGAGCATCTTCCAGGATAGGTGCGCGGTAAATGGTGTTATCAGCCAAGACCAGTAAGTATTTATTAGTATCATCCACTGTGACAGCTGAGATATTATTTAAAGTAGGCAGGGTGATTTGAATAATTAGTTTGCCGGACTTATCGTAAACTACCAGTCTTTTATTAACCTTTTCCCAAATATAAAGGTAGTCGCTCTCATTGGTAGTGAATAATGAACTAATGGCGTTTAGCGGCGGGTTAACCGGCTTGAGCTCAAAGGTCTGTTTGCTGCCGCGGGTAAATTTTTCTACGGCATTACTTTGGGCAACATAAATTGAACCATCTACCACTAAAGCCTGGCCATTACTAAGATCGGCTTGGTTGGCCCTTAACCAAAGTGTGGGTGTGCCTAAGCCTGAATTAGTCCGAGCTGTCCGCCAAATAGTGCGGTTCGCCTGACTAAGATAGTACAAGGCATCTCCGTAAAAATTACCATCCTGTAGTTCTATGGTTTGTTCCAGCAGGCTCGCTTGGTTATTGCTTAAGTTGTAACTGGCAATTTTATTATCCGTTGTAGTGAGGAGTAATTCATTATTGGAAGCAATTACCTTATTTATACGTGCCAGGCCAGTTGGCAGGCCTGCCTTAGAAGTTACTTGGCCGTCATTAGCTAGCACTAGCAGTTGTTCAGCCGAGGCTGTCACATATACTTTGTTAGCAGCCACTGTTATATTTTGCCAGCTCTCACCTTCAGGCGGGCTAGGCAGTTGGCTCCAGACCGCGGGTTCAGTGATCTCATTTAGGTATTGGAGGCGTCTAGTTAGTAGATTTAAGTTTTGTGATAATGATTGCCACTGTTCTTCACGTGAGT
>CAZRDN010000137.1:0-2002 GCA_964598875.1 uncultured Gammaproteobacteria bacterium | reverse complement strand
AAGGCCAGAACTTATTCACTGACGCACCCAACACTTTAGTACGCCCGTGGTTACAGGACTTTCATTTGGGCGCGCCATACACACCTGCCATGGTGCAGGCTCAGATAAAAGCAACTACCGACGCTGGTTATAAAAGCGGCTGGATGTTATGGAATCCAAAAAACATTTACTCCGAAGCCGCCTTATTAAAATAATAATATATGAATGCACCCAATGAAGGCATAGAGCTGCTCTATACTAAGGACTGTCCGGCCTGGAGTGAAACACTGGCTAACTTAAAAATTGCCCTGGAGGACCTAAAGTTAAATGAAGAACCACAATTAATAATAATGGATACTATAGAGCAAGCCGAAGAATATAATTTCTTCGCTTCTCCTACTATTCATATAAATGGCGTGGATGTTGACCCTCATGCCAGACGAACTCATAAAATAGGCCTAGGTATGGGTCGTCCGTATTTTGCCCAAGGCCGCGCCTTAGCCGCTCCGCCGGTCGAAATGATCAAAACTGCCCTGCAAGAACTTTATTTTGAAGAAAATGATAAATAACTTTGACAAATACCGCACGGCCCGCGTAATCTAAATACATATGACTATAGAAACATTGTTTACCCAAGCCACAGAGCGTGGGGCTTCAGACCTACACTTGGCTGTGGGCTTAGCGCCTACTATTCGCCTGCATGGCGAGCTTAAACCTTTGGAAGAATCCCCGCTCACTCCTAAAAAAATGGAAGAGCTTGCCTTTAGTCTCTTGCAACCTGGCCAAAAAGAGCGCTTTCAAAAAGAACGTGAGCTGGATGTTTCTTACCAATTAAAAGACGGCACACGTTTTCGTGTTAACCTGCACTACGAAAAGGACAATATGGGCTTGGTGGCTCGTGTTATTCCCACTACTATCCCCTCCTTGGAAGACATCGGCATGCCGGAGGTCGTCTATAACCTAACTCGCATGGACTATGGTCTGGTGCTGGTAACCGGCCCGACTGGCTGCGGCAAATCAACCACCTTAGCAGCCATGATAAAACTGATCAATTCCGAACGCTCGCTCAATATCATAACCTTAGAAGATCCGATTGAATTCTTATTCAAGCCCAATAAAAGTATTATTAAACAGCGTCAGCTGGGTACTGATATGGTAACTTTTGCTGAAGGCTTAAAGCACACGCTCCGACAAGACCCTAATGTGATTATGGTAGGCGAAATGAGGGACCTAGAAACTATCGGCACTACCTTGACCCTAGCAGAGACTGGCCATTTGGTGCTGGCTACCCTACACACGTCCAATGCTGCCCAGACCATTGACCGTATCATTGATGTTTTTCCGCCCCACCAACAAACACAGGTAAGATTGCAACTCTCTTTCTCCTTGAAAGCAGTTATCTCACAACGACTCATGCCTAAAGAAGGCGGCGGCAGAATCGCAGCTCGTGAAATCCTACTTAACAACCCAGCTGTGGCTAACTTAATCCGCGAAAATAAGATTGCTCAGATTAAGTCCGTTATTCAAACCGGCGCTGAAGATGGTATGGTTACTATGGACCAGCATATCAAGCACCTTTTACAAGAAGAAGTTATAAGTCGTGAAGTGGCGGCGGCGCATGTTTCCTCACCTGATGTTCTAAGATAATAAAAATACAGCAAACACCCTCCGCCGAGCGGAGGGTGTTTTATTTTCTCTGGAGCGGGTAGGGGGAGTCGAACCCCCGTCATCAGTTTGGAAAACTGAGATAATAACCGTTATACGATACCCGCCAAATGTATTACTGACCTCTGTTATTATTCCAACCTTTAATAGCTTCCTGCTTAGCGGAAAAATCCTTTTTTAATAGAACTTCAAATTCAACTCCGGTGCGCAAACTCTCACTATACAACCACATGCCGTACCCCAAACACAGCAAAAATATAATTATGAAAACGGCTAATATATGCTTCATAAATCATCACCAATGTGCCGCGGGTCAGAATCGAACTGACGACGCCAGCCTCTTCAGGGCTGCGCTCTA
>CAZRDN010000136.1:0-2010 GCA_964598875.1 uncultured Gammaproteobacteria bacterium | reverse complement strand
TGTAAAAAACTAAATTTAAAACTAGCGATCGTTGGTAAGGAAATGGAAAATATTGGAAAACTAGATTTGAGCCACACAGAACTGCGTCATCTAAGTGGTATCGACTTTAGTGAAGTACTAAAACTTGGCTATGTTTCAGATGAAGATAAAGCAGCACTCTATGCTGGGGCTGAACTTTTCTTGTTCCCGTCGCTTTATGAAGGGATCGGTTTACCGCCTTTGGAAGCTATGGCCAGTGGTGTACCAGTGATTAGTAGTCATAACTCTTCTTTGCCTGAGGTGGTGGGGCAGGCTGGGGTTTTACTTTCACCTTATTTGGTTGATACTTGGGTGGAAGCTGTAGCCTGGCTTATAAAAGACGCTAAAGCCAGGGAACAGCTGCGGGCTAAGGGGCTTGCCCAGGCCAAACTTTTTTCTTGGACCAAGACCGCTCAGGCGTATCAGCAGATTTTTAATGACTTAATTTCTGGTAGTTGATGAAAATAGTAATTGATGCCCGGCTTTATGGCCTACACCATCGCGGTATTGGGCGTTATTTAATGCAATTGGTCAATGGTTTGATCAATAGTCAATCGCCCCATGACTACGTTTTACTGATAGACCCAGCAGCTCAAGATAAATTACCTAAACTGCCCAGAAACATCACCAGCCAAGAAGCACCTTATCGGATATATAGTTTAGCCGAACAAATATATCTGCCTAGGTTAATAAAAAAAATATCACCGGCGTTAGTGCATTGGACCCACGTTAGTGCGCCATTTTTTTGTCCGGCGCCTTTTGTTGTCACTATTCATGATTTGATAATCCATCATGCGCCGGCTGAGCGTGCCAGCCGTTTACCCGGTCTGGTCTATTGGTTTAAGGTTTTGGCTTATAGAGTATTGACGCGCCACTTAGTTCATCAAGCAAAAAAAATAATTACAGTAAGCCAGGCCGTGGGCGCTGATATCGCTCATTATTATCCCCAAGCCAGGACTAAGATAGAAGCGATCCACTTAGCTCCAACTTCGTGGCCGCCAGCTGAATACAGGCCGATAAATAAACCGTTTATCTTAATGGTAGGCGCGGCCTATCCTCATAAGAACCTAGAGAATGGTTTAAGGGCGGCAGCCATCATGAGGCAAAAATATCCTGACTTGGAATTACGCTTGGTGGGGCGTTCGGACTTTTTTGCTAAAAAATTAGTGGCTTGGGCTGAAGCGCAGGGTTATAAAGACTGGTTCATCTTTATGGGCCAAGTGAGCGATGCTGAACTAGTTGGTTTATATGAAAAATGTCAAGCTTATTTTTTGCCTTCTTTACAGGAAGGTTATGGTTTGGGCGCAGTGGAAGCGGCAGCTGCTGGAGCGGCCGTAGTAGCAGCTGATATTCCTGTTTTGCGGGAAGTCATGGCGGGTGGTGCTTTATACGCTGAGCCCCAGGACGTATCTGGTCTGGCACAAGCCTTAATTAAAGTTATGGATCCAGAAATAAAAGCAGCCTTGAAACAGGCCGCGGCCCGAGTCGTAGCTAAATATTCTTGGGTAGAAACCGTACGAAAAACACAAGCAGTCTATGATAAATCAATTGAATAATAAGCTGCTATTATTTATACTTAAGAAGTATGTCGTCAGTTGGAAAAAAATCGCGGTCAGCAGCAGATAAGTCACCCAGCAAGCCTGATATGTGGCCTTGGTGGCAATTAGGCTTGGATAATAAAGGTAATTATTTTAAAGGTCTGGATAGGGCAGAGTTATCTCATCATATTGTCAACCTCAGGCCCAAAACAGACTCATCGGCCAAACGTCCAGCGGAACATAAGAACCAGTTAGCAACGGCCAATATTTCAGGGGTTAATTTTTTGGTCTCAGTGAGGCCGTCGGCCTATGCCTTAAGTAGTTTACTGGATAATTTGGCTGACAAGTGGTGGCGAGGGCGTGATCTGAGAGTATTTTTTGTGGATGAGCTATGCGCTGGTTTGATAGATCTCAACTGGTTGCCAGGCTTGTTCTTTTTTTTGAGAGTGTAGTA
>CAZRDN010000135.1:0-2038 GCA_964598875.1 uncultured Gammaproteobacteria bacterium | reverse complement strand
CAATTACTTGACCTACTTCCGGATCATTGGCACTTATGGAAGCGACCTGGGCGATTTCCTCCTTACCAGAAACTTGCTTAGCCATTTTCTTTAATGCTTCCACCACAGCGTTCACTCCCTTTTCAATGCCGTGCCTTAAAGCCTGAGGGTTAGCCCCAGCCGCTAAGTTCTTAAAGCCTTCATGAATCAAAGCTTGGGCTAAAACCGTAGCCGTAGTAGTACCGTCGCCGGCCACATCGTTGGTCTTGCTAGCCACTTCCTGCAAAAGCTGGGCACCCACATTCTCAAATTTATCTTCCAATTCAATCTCCTTAGCAATGGTCACGCCGTCGTTGGTCACTGTGGGCGTACCAAAGCCCTTATCCAAAATTACGTTGCGCCCACGTGGCCCTAAGGACACCTTAACCGCATTAGCCAGCTTATCTACGCCGCGCTTAAGGGCAGCGCGGGAATGTTCATCAAACAGAATTTGCTTTGCCATATATTTCTTAAAATTAATTATTCAACGATCGCAATAACGTCGGAGAGTTGCAATGTGCCAAACTCTTCCTCGTCAATTTTAAATTCGTCCAACGAATACTTTTTAAAAAGTACCTTATCGCCTGGCTTAACTTCCATAGGGGCGCGATTACCATTATCCAATAACTTCCCCGGACCAACCGCTATGACCTCGCCGGTCTCCTGTTTTTCTTTATCAACTGTATCAGGCAAGACAATACCTGATTTGGTGGTCTTTTCCTCCTTGGAAACCTTGACCACTATATGATCGCCCAAGGGCTTGAGTTTAAGATTCATATCACCTATATAAATTAATGATTAGGGTGCAAATTAGCACTCTAAATAAGAGAGTGCTAATTAAGGAACAACCCTAATTTTAGATAATAACCCCTAGGGTGTCAAGCCCAGCTTTAACTACTTATACCTTAAGGCTTCCAAGGGGTTCATATTGGCCGCTCGCCTGGCTGGTATCATACCTGAAACCAAACCAATAAATGTGGACAAAATTATAATAGCCAACACGAACCAGCGCGGATATATGAACAGGCTTACCGCCTCCCCACCAAAACGACTGGCTAATACATTCAGCCCCATATTGGATAACTGCCCAGCGGCCATGCCTATTAAGATACCGATCACGCCACCCAAAAAACCGATGACAGTGGATTCAACCCAAAATAGTTCCTTAAGGTCATGGCGACTGGCGCCTATAGCGCGCATAATACCTATCTCATTGGTTCTCTCTAATAAGGTCACTATCATAGTATTAAACATGCCAATGGCTGAAACCACCAAAGCCACGGCGCCGAACAAGCCTAAGACTATCTGAATTACCCTGAATATCTTATTGGCCTGTTCAAGAGTATCGGACAAAGAGGCCACTTGAAAACCCATATCAATGATATTCCCCTTAACCTTTTCGATCTCTTCCGACTTTTCCACCCTGACCTGAGCCTGATCGAATCGTAAACTGAACCCTTCTGGCAAATTCTTCTCCACCTCACTCAAAGGTAGGTACATAAAACTACTTTGGCTGTCCTCTATAACACCGGCGATACGGTAGGTAGTGGGCAGATCAACCGTGGCTATACTACTGGTTGCGTCGTTACTTGAAACCTGACTAAAGAACAGCTGTAATTTCACATACTGCCCTAAAGCGGCCGACACATCATCAAAGTTAAAAAGTTTTAAAACCGCTTCGGATACGACCGCCGCTGCTTGGTCAGGGGTGTAAAAATCACCTTGTAATGGCTCCAGGCCAGCATAAGCGAAATACGACGGCGGTACTGCCCTAATCTCAACACTGCCATTCAAACTATTTAAATTCGCTTGCCCGGGAACACTTAAAAGCGGGGCTACTTCACGCACTTCTGGTAACTCACTTATGGATCTCACTACGGATGAATCCAACAGCAGCAGCTCATTACTGGGAATGACACTAACGCTCAGCAAGGCATCGCTTGAAACAATCCGCTGCAGGATTATACCTTGCAACCCGTAGCCTAAAGAGACCAAAAAAAGCACAGCACTAATGCCCACA
>CAZRDN010000134.1:0-2057 GCA_964598875.1 uncultured Gammaproteobacteria bacterium | reverse complement strand
ATCTTTTTATAACACCTAATAAAAGAGGCACCACTGCTACCTCAAAACCAAATGCCCTGAGTTTATGATTCTCAGCCGCAGCAATCACTAGCCTACCATCACCACAACCCAGATCTACTATAAGCTCGCCTGGCTGACAGTCGGCCAAGGTTAATAAACGCTTTATATCTCGGTGTTTAAGCGGCACAAAAGGCGCGGCTGAGAGCGCGCCCCAGGCAAAACTTCCGATAATGATAAATAAGATGGCAAAAACAACAAAAGGCAACACTTTTTAATGGTTTATGGTTGAGTCGTAATTGGCCGAGCGCTGATCGCATTACTAGCAGCCGGGCTGGTCTGGTTAGTTATAGCCTTAGCACTTCTTTCAATTATTTCTTTTTCAACCCCCACCCTATCGCGGCCATATTTCATGCGAGACATTTCCCTAGCCCTAGCCAAATTATCCCTATCCCCGACCTGGGGCTTAGTGGTGGTGATATTAAATGGCCTGGCTGGCGTATTGCTTATTAACAATTTTAGGTAAGCCTGGAACAGTTCAATATTTATAAGATCATATGATGAGAATACCGGGGCAAACTCTTTAGCTAAAAACTCAGCATCGTCCACCCCCACCCGAAAACAAGCGATCGTACCCACATTACCGAACACGGCGTCCCTTATCTTAGTATCATTACCTGATACTAACTGACCGATATACTGATGCGCCATGGTTAAATTCAATCGGTATTTTCTGGCCTCAGATAAAATTACACCAATGGAATCGGTTATAAAATTTTGGAACTCATCAATATATAGATAAAAATTCTGACGCTGATACTCAGGCAGATCAGTGCGTGACAATGAGGCCATTAGTATCTTGCCGACTATCACCAACCCCAAAAGATAAGAATTAAGATCGCCTAACTTACCCTTAGCCAGTCTTACCAGTAAAATCTTCTTATTATCCATCACCTCACGGAAATTGAAAGCACTCTTCTGTTGGCCGATGATGGGGCGCATAATATCATTGGTAACAAACTGGTTTAACTTGGAAGTAATATACGGCACCATATTAGCCAAGGCGGCATCACCGCCGGCTTTCTGTGCTTCTTTCACCCAAAAATCGTGAACCACAGGATTTTTTACCCGCGCCAATTTGTATCTTCTAAAATCAGGATCGGATAAAACTTTGGAGATTTCCATCAAAGTAGCGCCGCTGTCAATATCATCCATGATAAGCAACATGGCGTTTCTCATATATTGTTCAAACATCGGGCCACCGGTTTGCCTTAGGTCATAAAGCTTGTCCAATATCTTTATCATTTCATTGATCACGAAGGTCTTCTGCTCGGGATAACGAGGATCGTACTCCAACAAATTCAAACCTTGCGGCCTTTCTATATCTGCTGGGTCAAATATAATAACATCTTCTAAGCGGTTCTTCGGGATACGCGCCAAGACCGCGTCTACTAAATCACCGTGTGGATCGATCACACATACTCCTTCGCCGTTGGTTATATCCTGAATTGCCAAATTTTCCAACAGAACCGATTTGCCCGTACCCGACTTACCAATAATGTAAAAATGCCTAGCTCTGTCATCAGGTAGCATCCTGACTTCAATCTTCTGACCGCGATATTCGTTCACTCCCAGTATTATGCCTGTGTTGGGCAGATTAGCTGGTGCCGGCGCCCGCCTGGCTGTCAACCACCTGATTTGGGGATTATCGCTAGTGCTAAGAGGAAAATGATAAACCGTGGTCAACTCCTCGGTATTCAAAACAAACCTTTTAGACTCATCCATGGCCCGATATATATAACTATGCAAGAAGCTATTCAGGCTTAACTGATGATTGAGCTCAAATTTGTTGCCGTACTGGTAAATACTGAATTGATTAAAAGTATTGGCCAAATTGCTTAAATACGCCTGAGCCGTAGCTTCATCTGGGGCTGATACAACCAACCGACAAGTAACGTCCAGTCCGGCTTTAGCAGCTTTTTCCTCAATCCCTTTGATCATCTGCTCTTCCATGGGCGAAAGTCGGTAATTTTTATTTTCATCTTTTTTATCTTTCTTAG
>CAZRDN010000133.1:0-2060 GCA_964598875.1 uncultured Gammaproteobacteria bacterium | reverse complement strand
CTCGGGGTGAGGTATTAATTTTTTTGGATGCTGATACTTACCACAAAGATTGGGGAAAATTACTTGAAGCGGCCGACAAACTTAAGCAAGACGATAGGATGGTAGCAGCCACAGTGAGCGTGGAGATTGAACCTAAGGAAAGAAAGTTTAAAGATATCATTTGGCAAAATTTATTCAATCTGGTTTTTTTCACTGAAAACGCACTAGGTTTAGCTATGGGTAGGGGAAATTGCCAAATCGTTAAAGCCGCGGCTTTTAAGGCTGTTGGTGCTTACAATGAAAATTTGGCCGCAGCTGAGGATTATGATTTATATAGACGTTTAGGCAAGATAGGAAAAATTAAAATATTGTGGCATATTATTGTGTACGAGTCACCTAGGCGTTTTAGGCGTTATGGTTATATGAAAGTTGCTTGGTGGTGGAGTTTGAATGGTGTAAATGTTTTATTAAGAAAAAAAGCATGGTCTAAGAAATGGGGTAGAGTTAATTAGTAATTTGACAGGTGTTTACAGGGGTGATAAACTCGTTCCAAGATATATGACAGCATCAAACTACATGACTACTTCCAGCATTTTCGGTCTTTTTGCCGACTTGTTTATTATTTGTTTAAGTGAGCGAGCTGAAGTTAGTTAAGGTAGCATAATTAAGAAATTACCCCAGCCGCTCTTAATAAAAAGAGCGGCTGGTTTGTAATCAGAAACTAAAATAAATCAACTTTCATTAACAAATCAATCAAAAATAAACCAGGAGGTAAAATGCCTATTAAAAATTGTTTGCAGTGTGGAGCCCTACTCACACTAGATGAGATCAGCTGCCATAAGTGCGGCGTAAGTCAGGTGGTGGAATTACCACCAACCAGAGGTGGCAAGTGCCAGTGTCCGGAACCAAATAACAAGATGTTATTGGCTAAGGTCCAGAATAAGGATGGTAGCGACAATTACTATTGTGGCGCTTGTATAACTGATAACATCGCCAAAGGTCTTGTCATAACCGTAATGCATAGCGATATTGGTCTAGGCATAAGCGATTATGAAAAAAATGAGATGATCTCAATGATCAACGGTAATGGTAGGATACACCGTGATTCAATTCCTAGGAATCATAAACTATCAATGCTCGAGGGAGCCATAGGCATGTTCCACCGTAGGCGGGAGGCTGGCTCAAGTAATTTTATTTCGGAATGATACCATCCACAATTAACAAAGGAGAAAATATGGATTTAGAACAATCTGAACTATCTGATTTGGAGCTAGCTAGCGAGGTCGGCCATGCGTAATGACTACACCCAAAGTATGGTCGCCTCGAAAGTTACGGCCAGGAATCTGAACAACGAGCTCATAGAAATAAATAAGAGAATACGCTTTTACAGTAATATGGGTCAACGCCCACCACAAGAACTTATTAACCTGCGCAAGAAAAAAAGAGCCGTTATGACAGAGGTTCAAAAGGAGTTGACGATGAACAATAATTCTCTTAAAACACACAAATAATGCCTTATCGAAATAGTGTTATAAAAAACACTTACGCAACATGCTTAGCCCCACTTTTAAACAAGTAACAAGTGGGGCTTTATTATTTATTAATAGGTTGTGGAAAATAATTGTACTTTGTTAAGCAAAGAAAATGGGGCGTAAAATAACAGGCTGGATTTTTTGCTAAGATTGATGGTTGACACAGACTTTGCTAGGGCGATACGCTAAAAGTAGCTCATCCCAATGGCTTGGTATGTATTGAGCTCTACAATCTCAATACTTAGGGCATCGAACTTTCACGCTCGTGGGTGTGGAATAAGAGCCCCAAGCGGCCCCGAGGAATAGTTACTTATGGACCTACGTGAGAGTAAAATAATACTCTTGCTGGTATCCAGATGATTATGTCCGGCCCTAGTGGAGCACAGGAACTCCAATCGTACCAAGCCCGATGATGGGCTTTTATTTTTAGGGGTTACATGCTACATTACTCGCGCGCTTATCAACATTCCTGTAGTCGGGGTGTGGTGTACCGGTAACATGCACCCTTGGGGTGGGTGTGACAGCGGGTTCGACTCCCGCCACCCCGAC
>CAZRDN010000132.1:0-2106 GCA_964598875.1 uncultured Gammaproteobacteria bacterium | reverse complement strand
TTGGCTGCTTAATCTAAGTAGGTAAGTACCTACTACACACCCTGCAACAGGATGTTTCAATTAAGCCTGTGAAGTATAACACACCACATCCATGACTTCAATGGTTGTAGCTCTGCCTAAAATGATTTAACCAAAAGTAAAGGCGTAGGCCTCCGTACCTGAGTTCACCATCTCTATTATTAATACGTGCTCACCGTACTCAGAGCCAGCATCAATTAATGAATATAATCTTTCACTATCTACTTTTACCCAGGTGGAGCCGTCTTGTTCGTATAGATCAGTGCCGCGCATATTCTCAGGCACTACCCCGCCATCCAAAGATACCCTCACCAAGGCAAACTCATTTTGCCCAGAAGACATTACCAAATTAACTGCCGAAGCTGAATAACGATAAGTGATAATGGCTCCATCCACCGCTACAGCTCGCTCTGACTCCACTCGCCACTCCCCTGCTAAATAATACTTATTAAGAGATATATCCTCCGGGGTAGAATAAATTTTGCTCTGATCAGATGATATTCTTTCCGGACTGCCTAATAAAGTACTGCGCTTGTATCCCAAGTATGTTTCCGGTGTATTTATTTTGGCAAAATTTGGACCACCTTGTCCTGAGGATACAGTGCCTGACACTTGATTAACTGCTTCGGTCAGTAATAATTGGATATTTCTTTCCGTGGTATCGTACTCCCCTTCACCAAAATGGGTGTAGCGTAGGTTGCCTTCGGCATCAAATAAATAATGGGCTGGCCAATAGCGATTATTATAAGCTTGCCAGGTTTTATAATCATTATCCTGTGCTACTGGGTAATTTATATGGTGACGAACCAGAGCCTCTTTTACATTAGTTGTGTCTTTTTCAAAAGCGAACTCCGGCGTATGCACACCCACGACCACGAAATTGTCGTCCTTATACTTTTCATACCAGCCCGTCACATAAGGCAGAGTACGGATACAATTTATACAAGAGTATGTCCAGAAATCCACCAAGACTACCTTGCCCTTAAGATCTGTTTTACTCAAAGCCCCACTATTGAGCCAGCTTGAGATGCCGACAAACTCCGGCATGGTGCCAAGTTTGGGTAAATCAGAATTGTTATCCAGACGTTCCTGAGTGATTGGTAAATCAAATCCTTGTGGCAAGCGCGAATTCACCACCAAGCCAGCTGCTAGCAAAATAATTGTGGCTGCTAAAACAACAAATATTATTTTCATAACAAAATAAAGCTAGGCAAATAAGGCAAGAGAATAGTTTGTAATTGCCTATCAAAACCAGTAGCAATGGCTAAGGCGGCTAAAATCAATAAAAGACCAAAGATCCTATTCAAAAAGGACACGGTTCGGCCGTGGGTCCTAAGCCACAAGACCAATCCCCGACCAGCGTAAGCCACCAACAACATCGGCAAAGCAGCGCCGATAGAATAGGCGCTCAATAATAAGGTGGTGGTTAGTGCATCTTTAGTGGTGGCAGCTAAGGTTAAGATGCTGCCCAGAACCGGACCAGCACAAGGTGTCCACACGAGACCCATAGCGAGGCCCACAAACAGCCCGCCGACTAGGCCATGACGGCTGCCAGCTTGAGCTATCTTTTGCCCACGAGACGCTAATAATCTTTCCAGGGGCAGTTGCATTAGCTGATACAGCTTAGGGAATAGCAACAGCAAACCGAGAACGACCAGCAGCACTGCCGCGATGGTGCGCAGGGTATCTGGCATGATGCCAGCAAAATTTCCTACTGTAGCTAAAGCAGCGCCGATCAAACTGAAACTGACCACAAAACCTATAACCACCCAGACTGGCCGCCAACGAGAAGAGCCTTGGGTGCCGCCTAGAATTATTGGCAAAACCGGTAAAATACAAGGCGCTAAAACAGTTAAAGCACCAGCAGCTAAAGCCAAAAGAATAAGTGTCATGTCCTAGTTTTGACCAGCTGTCCGCAGGGCTGCCAATAAAGTGGCCTCAGACACTGGACCGGTAAAACGAGCTGATTCCTCACCCTGAGTGTTCAGAATTATGGTAGTGTGCTGATGAGGTATGTTGTACTTAGCCTTTAGGGCCTCCTCGGTATCGTAATTCACCCTGAAGCCAGCCAGCTCCAAACCTGCTGAT
>CAZRDN010000131.1:0-2123 GCA_964598875.1 uncultured Gammaproteobacteria bacterium | reverse complement strand
CTCTGGAATGTTTTCCGGGGTGATATGTCCTTAGTTGGCCCCAGGCCTCACGAGCCCGGTGAGGTGGCTAATTATCAGCAGCATCATCGTAAGTTGTTAAATATCAAACCAGGCCTAACCGGTTTAGCTCAGGTATCCGGGCGTTCTAGTTTGAGCTTTGAAGAAGAAGCAAAACTTGATACCTTTTATGTAGAGAATTGGTCTTGGTGGCAAGACATTATAATTATCCTTAAGACCATAGTGGTTGTTTGGCAGCGCCAAGCAGCTGTCTAATAGTATGAAAGTAGCCTTAGCACACGATCATCTTAATCAAATAGGTGGCGCAGAAAGGGTTTTAAGTGAATTTCATCAGCTTTATCCTGAGGCGCCGGTTTTTACTTTGCTCTACGACCGGGCGGTGGTGGGTGACTATTTTAATAACTGGGATATCCGTACATCTTTTTTGGAGCGCCTGCCTGGCGGTGCCAAATTTTTTAAATGGTATGTCTGGCTCATGCCTACGGCAGTAGAACAGCTTGATATCAGCGGCTATGATCTGGTCATCAGTTCGGCTTCGGCTCTTATCAAAGGTTTGGTGGTTAAGCCGGAAACTATAAATATCTGTTATTGCCATACACCAACCAGGTACTTATGGAGTGATACACATCAGTATACTTCTGATTTGCCTCAGCCAAAGTTAATTAAAAAAATCCTGCCACTGGTGCTAAATTATCTCAGGCAATGGGATTATACGGCCTCTCAAAGAGTGGATCATTTTGTGGCCAATTCACAGTTTGTCGCTAAAAGGATAGCTAAATACTATCGGCGCGAGTCAGTGGTTATTTATCCGCCAGTTGATACCACGCCCTTAATAGCGGCCTCGCCTGAGGATTATTATTTGTTGGTCTCCAGGCTCAGACCATATAAACGGGTGGATTTAGCTATTCGCGCCTTTAATAAACTTGGTATCCCCCTAAAGATAATCGGCAGCGGTGAACAAGAAACCGAATTACGTGCTTTAGCCAAGCCGCACATTGAATTTTTAGGGCAGGTGTCAGATGAAGAAAAGAAACATTATTTATCACGTTGTCGGGCTTTGATACATCCTCAGGAGGAGGATTTTGGTATTACCGCGGTCGAGGCTATGGCCGCAGGACGTCCGGTAATCGCCTATGGGGCTGGTGGTGCTTTAGAAACTATAACAGCTGGTGTCTCCGGCGTATTTTTCCAGGAGCAGAGTTGGGAAGCCTTAGCTGATGCTGTTATTAGATTCCGTTATGAAAAATTCGATCCGGAGGTCATTAGTGCCGAAGCCCAGAAATTCTCTCGCCAGAGCTTTATCTCTAATTGGCAGTCCTATTTGGATAAGGTCTTAAGTTAGGCCGGCCCTACCTTATGAATTTAGGAGTCGATATTCGTTGCTTGCAGGATAAATGGCGAACAGGGGTAGGTGAATATGTTTGGCAAACACTTAAGGAACTAGGGCAGGGCAATGGTCTGAGTATCAGTGGATTTGCTAACGCCGCGGGGCGGATCGATCTGCCGCCTGAATTAGACAAGGTGGTCAGTATCAAGCGCGGGCATTTGCCTAATAAAATCATGAACTTAAGGCTATGGCTGCGCTGGGGGCGTACGATCGACTCTCTTTTAAGTTATCCTAATAAAAAGTTGGATGTTTTTTGGTTGCCCAATCCTGGTTTTGCATTTGTGAGCCATGATTTACCCACTGTGCTGACCGTGCATGATCTATCGTTTTTGCACTACCCTCATTTTTTTCCGAATAAAGGTAAGCTATGGTATTTCCCCGCAGTTCGCAGGTTACTGAAATCAGGTTTGCCGGCTCGTACCTTGATTGCGGCCGTATCACAACATACGGCCGAAGATTTAAAACAAAAATTCCCTAGCCTACAGAAGAAGGTACGTTCGGTGCCGCCAGGTTTAAACTCTAAATATTTTAAGACCCTCAAGCAGGATGAGATTGGCCTGGTTAAAGAAAAATATAAATTACCTGATAAATATATTTTATCATTAGGCACAATTGAGCCTAGAAAAAATTACAGCTTACTTCTAGAGATGTACCAGAAGCTACTGAATGGCCAGCCTGATTTTCCTTATGATTTGGTCATAGCCGGTTCCTGGGGTTG
>CAZRDN010000130.1:0-2139 GCA_964598875.1 uncultured Gammaproteobacteria bacterium | reverse complement strand
GGTCGTTCGCCATTGGTTTCCTGGAGTATGTTTATACTGACGAAAATATAATCCTGGCAGATCCGGTGGCTGGCTTATACACCGTGAAATCAGTTATAAAAGCCACCCAGTTTACTGACCATACAGTTACCTTGAATTTTTCCATTGATAACCCTGTGCCAGTTGAATTGACTAGTTTCACAGCCACATTAACTAATAATGATGTGACATTATCCTGGTCAACAGTTACTGAGGTCAACTGTTATGGTTTTGCGCTGGAGCGTCAAGCACTGGGTTATAATTATGAACCTATCGCTTTTATCCAAGGTCATGGTAACAGTAATTCGCCTAAGAAGTATAGCTATTCAGATAAAAATCTGTTAGCAGGACAATACTTATACCGATTGAAGCAAATTGACCTGGATGGTGCTTTTGAATATTTCGGGCCGGTGGTAGTAAGTATTGGACCGCCCTTGAGCTATAACCTAGAGCAAAACTATCCTAATCCTTTCAACCCAACTACCACTATCAGGTACTCATTACCAACCGCAGCCCAAGTAAAACTGGTTGTGTATAATATTCTAGGCCAAGAAGTAGCTAGCTTGATAAATCAAGAATTGCCAGCGGGTAATCATGCTGTGAATTTTGACGCTACACATTTACCCAGTGGTACATATCTTTATAAATTACAAACCGGTAGTTACACTGGCCTTAAAAAAATGTCAGTTTTAAAATAATGAACCTAAAAAGAGCCTGGATTATTTATCAGGCTCTTTTTTCATGACTGTCTAATTCCTGATTGACCAACCAGTCAGCTTGTTTATTCTGGGCCCGCGGCACATGTGTGAAATCTACCTTGGTAAACTCTTGTGACAGATTCCAGCATTTCACAAACCATGGGGCCAGAGACTTATCTTTAACTTTATATTCAAGCTTAAGTTGTTTAACTACCAGCTCACTATCCAAGTAGCAAGCCACCGACTTAGCGCCCAGCTCTTGAGCTTGTTTAAGTCCTGTATATATGGCCTGGTACTCAGCCTGGTTATTAGTGGTCTCACCCAAATAACGGCTGCTGGTTTTTATAATTTGACCAGCAACATCTTCAATGACCACGCCAATCGCGGCTGGTCCGGGATTACCCCTGGCACCACCATCAGTTCTAATTATTAATTTATCGTGCATAGTATAAATTTACTCTGTAACCGTGTTTATTTTCAAGTCAATTACACGTAACTCTAGGTTTCTTTGGTTATGCCATTCATTAACACCCACCTCATAAACCACATCAACCTTATCCCCTGGTACAAGTCTCGAGGCCTCCCCCTCGGCCTTAAACCAAATAAATCGGCGCTTATCTGCTGCTTGCTCAAGTTCCAAACGTAGATGCTGGTTATTACTACCTACTGTTTGCAAACCAACTACCGTGGCCCCGTAAGAGACAAACCGCGGTGGCGGATTACCTTGCCCTAAAGGCTCAAGTGTTTTTATGTGTTCCACTAACTGCCAATCAACTCTAGTTAAGTCTATTTGACTATCAATTGCTATACGTGGTGACAGGTCTTTAGCCGCTAACTCACGCTCTGCGACCTTGGCAAACCGACTTAAAAATTTCTCCAGTTCATTATTATTCATAGAAAAGCCGGCGGCCTCTTTATGTCCGCCATAGCTTATTAAATACTCACTGCATTCTTCCAAAGCTGAGGCTAAATTAAAATCAGCCACCCCAGCCCGGCCTGAGCCTGAGATTTTATCACCGAGTTGACCCATAACCAAAGCTGGACGGTTATACTCTTGCACCAGCTTACCTGCTACCAAACCTACTAACCCCAGCGGCCATTCCGCCTTAAAAGCATGCACAAAATAATCACGCTTTCCCAACTGACCGATCTGTTCCTTGGCCTGTATTATCATATCTTCGGTCAATCGCTGTCTTTCTGTATTTGTGAGATTAATTGCTCTGGCTAAATTCTCGGCCTCTTCATTATCATTCGACATTAATAAAGTATAAGCGGCATTAGCATGATCTAGGCGCCCGGCCGCATTGATGCGCGGGGCTATTTGCCAGCTCACAGTATAAGTATCTATCTTATCTGGCATAATACCGGCGGTTGCTATTAATTTTTTAAGACCTAAACGTTGGGTCTTACGTAAGACTTGGAG
>CAZRDN010000129.1:0-2141 GCA_964598875.1 uncultured Gammaproteobacteria bacterium | reverse complement strand
GAATTTTTCTGCCAGCTGCCAGTGTATACTTTGCCGCCAGTGTAAACCCGAGCTTCGCCGCTACCTAAGGTGCGCAGTTCAACACGCAAAAGCGGATCGCTTGGGATGGGGTCAATGTCAGTTAGTAATACGACGACGTTTTTAACAGTTAGGATTTTATTATTAGTAGCATCAAGCTGAGTAGTGCCATCCACCAGTCTTTGGTAATTGTCATTGAGCGGTTGGTATTCATAGGTCACTTCATACTCTTGTGGCTCATAAGGCAGGATGATGTTGCTAATAGCCGGAGCTTCAGGCAAGACGGTGGTAAAGCTTAACTGTGGTGGGGTAGTGGAAATGGCGTAATTATTATTTTGCAGATAACCTTGGAATTTATCAGGCGCGGTGAATAAATTATGCGGCGCACTCAGGCCTGATTGTCGGGCATAAGCTGCGCCATGGAAGAATTCATTTATATCTATGATATCGCCATAGCCATTGCGCAGTTGTTGCAGAGCGCGGTCGCTGCCACCGGAGTGGCTATAGAAGGGGGCGAAGGGCCTTATCCAATCATTAAAGTAAGAACGGGCGCTGCGAATCGGCCCTACCAGAGTTGGCAATTGGCTTTGGTAAATAGCAACCAAGCGGGTGATGCCGCCTTCGGTCGGTGATTCAAAGACCAGGTCAGCTGCCAGGAGGCCTGATTGTGGTCGCACAGTAAAAAAATTCTCCACCACCACTGCCCAGGGGCGACGGTTTAGGGTGTCTGGTGTAGTTGGTAGACCGGTTAAGGGTGAGATGTCAGTTAATTGAGGCGTGGTTACCAGCGGCTGCGCCTTAATAGGTTGAGGTTTGGGGTTTTTTAAATCTATCAGCCAGATAGCCGAACCAGTAGATACCAAAATGCCGATCAAGGCCAAGGCAGACCAGGCTAGGGCTTGCCAATAACCATAATCATTTTTAAGTTGGGGTGAACTGATAATGTGATTTTTCAATTCCGGTGCTATTTCGGAAAGTTTAGGTAGGGGAGTTTTGCTGCTAGTTTTTTTAACAGCTGTGGCAGTTCGCGGCTTAGTCTTCTGGTCAGAGGATTTTTTGGTTGTTTTAGCAGGGCCCGCCACTTTTTTTGGTTTTGGCATATCCAAGTAATTAGTTATTTAACAATATGAGAATAGCAGTTTTGTACGGCATTTTCAATGAAGGCCGCAGTAAGTCGGATGAATTAGGGTGATTATTTACAGCTTCATTTGCCCCCGAGAGGAATCGAACCTCTATAACCGGCTTAGAAGTCCGGTGTTCTATCCATTGAACTACAGGGGCAAGTGAAGCTGGCCCAAGTCTTTGGGCACTGTTTGAGGCTAGATTATTTTTCAGCTTTGGTCAACGGTAGTTCGGTCGTCTTTTTGATAAACATGGGCCGTGCTTTTGTGTTTGAGCCCCAAGCTTTTTTGTAAAGTAGCCAGGTCAGCCCCCTGGGCAGCTAGTTGCGAAGCAAAGGAGTGTCTTAAGGTATGAGGTGTAATCTTTTGTCTAAGTCCAGCCAGTTTACGATAACGTTCTAGACTTCTTTGCACGCTGCGGGCGGTTATTGGTCCGGGTTTATTATCAGAGGCTCTATCGTGGCGCACGAAGATGAAGTTACTTTGATCGGTCCTTTTATCTAAATAGTTTTTTAAGAGCTGGCGCATGTCACTATTGAGATTAATATGGTGGCTGGCTTGGCCGCGGACGATATTTAATTTGCCTTCGGTCCAATTCAATTGTTTTTTATCAAGGGAGACCAGCTCTGATATTTTCAGGCCGCTAGCGGCAATCAATTTTATAACTGTTTCGTCTCGCAGTTTGACCAAGACTGGTTCGTGACTGTTTTGTACGGCCTGCAATAAATTATTTTTCTCGTTTTCGGTGAGGGTGATGACCTTTCTTTTTTGTGCTGGCCCTAGGCTAATACTGGAGGCGGGCAGGCTTGATACGTCCTTATGTCGCAAGTAATTAAAAAAGGATCTCAAGGCAGTAAGATGATAGTTTTGCGTAGCCGAGGAGAGTTGAGCGCCGCCCTGACTTTTTTGGCGTGATAGCCACAGTCGGTAATCTCTGAGTTTTTCTCGCGAGACCTCGTTTATCTGACTCAGTCTACTGGTCACGGCCCAGGCCATGAATCT
>CAZRDN010000128.1:0-2146 GCA_964598875.1 uncultured Gammaproteobacteria bacterium | reverse complement strand
TGTGTGGTTGGGAGTCGGGCGTTTTTGGTTAGCCGATGTGGCCTATGCTCAAGCCCAGCGTTCACCGCTTACCAATGATGGTTTACGGCAGGCGGAAACGCATCTGCTTAATGCGGTCAATCTAAATCAATGGCGAGACACTTATCGGGTAACCTTGGCCCAGGTTTATCTAGGCATGGCCAACTATGAGGCTAGTCAGCCAGCGGCCGAGGCCAAAGAAGATCAGGACGCTCAAATAGCCAGGCTTCAGGGCTATATCGCCTCATCAATCGCTGCTGCGAGATCCGCTACTGAATTAGCCAGCCAAAGCGTGTCGAACTGGGAAGTACTGGGCTCGATTTATCGCGGTACGGTTTTGTTTGCTCGCGATGCTGAGCCTTGGGTGATTAGCTCATTCCAAAAAGCAGTTGAACTTGATCCCACTAATCCAGCTCTTTTCACTGAACTAGGCAAAGCTTATCTGATTTCCGCTAGTCGTCTGCGTCAGCAGGCTGACCAAGCACAAGGGGAGGATAAGAGCAGATTGGAACTGGAATCAGGTCAGCAGCTAGCTAGCGCCTTAGAGCAGTTCAATCGGGCAGTTACCCTGAAGGCGGATTATGCGCCAGCTCATTTTCAGGAAGTCTTAGCTCTTGAACTTCAAGGTAAATTTGCTGAAGCCATAGATAAATTAGAAAGACTGCGCGAATCATTACCCCAGGACATTGATGTACTTTATGAGTTGGGCAGCCTGGCTTACAACACTGGTGATTATGATAAGTCTGAGAATGCCTTTTCAACTATTACTACACTAGTGCCGAACCACTCCAATGCTCATTTTGGTCTGAATTTGGTTTACCAAAAGAAGGGCGAAGTTGATAAAGCGATTGCTGAATTGGAAAAAGTTTTGGAATTAAATCCCGGTAACGAACAGGTTACCAAGGCTATTGAAGAATTGCGCAGCGGTACACCAGCACCCGAAGCTGAGGAGTAATATTAAGTTAGCGCCACGAAAGAGGCGCTTGGGATAAATGTTTATGAATTTGAAGCGCACCATCCGCGCCTTATTACCCGCACCCTTATTGTCGAGCTATCACTGGTTGGCATCTTGGGCTACGGCCATAGTTTATGGTTTGCCAGGCAGGCGCTTGTTCATAATTGGCGTCACAGGCACTAAAGGTAAAACTTCCACCGCCAGTATGCTCTGGCATATTTTGGAAAGATCCGGCCAGTCAACAGCTTTGTTGACCACGGCTTTTTTGGCGCTTGGCCAGAAAACCTGGTTGAATGATTTAAAAATGACCATGCCCGGGCGGGGTAAAATGCAAAAATTTTTGCGCCAAGCCCGGCAAGCAGGCTGTAAATATGTTGTTATAGAAACCTCGTCGGAAGGCTTGGCTCAGTGGCGCCACTTGGGTTTGGCTTACAAACTGGGAGTATTTACTAATCTAGCCCCAGAACATTTAGAAGCTCATGGTAGTTTTGCTAAGTATCGGGCCGCCAAAACCAGACTATTTAAATTCATAGCTAAGAGCGACGGACTGAGCATTATAAATTTAGATGACGGAGCAGCTGAACATTTTATAAGCCAGGCCGGCAAAAAGGTTTGGGGTTATACTTTTCATGAGGCTGATAAACCCGCTTTAGTTAAAGTACTGTCAGGTAAGTTGGAAAAAGTGTCGCAGTACGGGGTTGAATTTACTGTTCAAGGCGAAAAAGTTGAATTGCCTATAGGGGGTGAGTTCAATGCTTATAATGCGCTGGCGGCTATAACAACGGCCCAGGCGTTAGGAGTTTCTATAGTCCAATCAGTTGAAGCTTTGCAGGATTATCCAGGGACACCAGGTAGGTTGGAATTTGTTCAACACACGCCTTTTGCTGTAGTGGTTGATTATGCCCACACCACCGAGTCATTAGAAGCCGTTTATAAAATTCTTAAAGGCTCAGGGAAATTAATTGCGGTTTTAGGTTCATGCGGAGGCGGTAGAGATAAAGCTAAGCGCGTTCCGTTAGGTAGGTTGGCGGGCAAATATGCTGATTATGTGATAGTGACTGATGAGGATCCGTATGATGAGCCACCGCGCGCTATTATGGAGTCAGTGGCTGTTGGCGTCAGGGAATCAGGCAAAAAAGACGGACAGGATAATTGGATTATCGAAGATAGGAG
>CAZRDN010000127.1:0-2148 GCA_964598875.1 uncultured Gammaproteobacteria bacterium | reverse complement strand
GTTCGCCCCATATTATATGTCACAAAGTGCCCCTCAATTAAAAGAGGCTGACACTTTAAAAAATAATTCGATGATTTTGACCCACGTACCCTAAATATAGTTAGCTAATACTTTCAAATACCCTCAACATACTTTAATCATGCAACAACACCCTGTCCATAAGGACAGGGTGTTGTAGTTGGGTGGAACTGGATCTGCCTACCGGACATCTGGCTCCCGAGGTATTCGGGTCATCCGATAACCAAATTTCGTTCCTGGGGGAGATGGATTCGAACCATCATAGCCACCTCCAAAGGGTGGTGTCCTACCATTAGACGATCCCCCAAGAAATTATGCATTCTCTATTAAAGTAAGCTTTTCCTTGGCGCCGGCGTAACTCTTCAAATATTTTTCTCGCGCCCTAGCTTCAACTCTAGTAAGGAATGACTCCTCATAAATAAGCACAAGCGGCCGGCGGCCCTTAGTGGATCTTACACGGCCTTTATTATGGTACTCTAAGCGTCCACTAATATCACTTGTCATACCTACGTAGTACCCCAAGTCCTTTAGGCTTTTAAGTATGTAAATGTAGTACATAGCTTAATCCTACCATTAGCCTGCCCGGCCAGGGACGATCCCCCACTGCGGTTATCAATGCTACTTATAATTTAGTGTCTAGTCAAGCCTTGGCGTTTGCCTGACCGCCCCAAAGTTGGTTTATTTTAGCCGCCAGAATAAAATCATTATCTGATAAACCACCAATGGCATGGGTAAACAGCGTAATCCTTACATGATTCCAAGAATACAGCTCTAAATTGGGATGATGGCCTTCTTTTTCAGCAATCTCCCCTACTTGATTGATAAATTTAAGTGCTTCAGCAAAATCTTTAAACTGAAACTCACGAATTATTTTTTTGTAATCCGCACTAGCCTGCCAGCCAGGCACAGCTTGGCTGTAGGCCTTAACTTTATCAGGCGAATGGGGCTCTACCCCACCTTCGCACGGCACACATTTCCGGTTGGCAAAATCCATTGCTACCTAAACCCTTAAATACCGACGCATGGCTATATATGACGCTACTAAGCTTAAGCCTATAGCTCCTAAGAACTGCCAGCCGAAAAAGCTTAGGGAATGCTCAGTGAAATATTGCACCAGATCAAATCTATAACCATTGAAAAAGCCATCCACATACGGCTGCACAGCCGACAGCCCGGGGAAGAAAAGCGCGGCCGTAATGAGTGTTGCCAAAAGCGCATAAATGACACTTTCCACCACAAAGGGCGCCCTGATAAAGCCATTGGAAGCGCCCACCAGCCTCATAATGCTTATTTCTTCGCGATGGGCATAAATATTCATGCGGATGGTGTTGAATACTACCAGCAGCGAGATGATGAGGAATATCAGGCTGACTATTTCGCCAATGCGGGTCAAACGGCCAGAAAGGTCATTGATAGCTTCTATCACCCGGCGATAATCATCATACCTGGCTTCTTGCACATAAGGCGCATAAGCTTCGCTGGTAACTTCATCCAGAATATCCTGATAGCCCTGGTCAGATATGGCCTTCACCACCAAACTGGCGCCCAGCGGGTTCTCGCCTATTTCTAATAAAGCTTCAGCGATCAAAGGATTGGCCGCGTGGCGCTCACGAAAGCGCTCCAAAGCCACCTCAGCACTGACTAACTCCACACTCTTAACGCCTGACAAACTTTCCACTTGGTTTTTGGCTAGTTGGATATCTTCCTGACTTAATTCTGGTTTAAGATACACAGAAATATCTATACGCTCTTCTAGGCGCGACAAGGCTTGACCGGAAATTATATTCAAGGCGCCGAGTAACGAGACCGACATCAAACTAAGAGTGATGATGGTAACGGTCACTACCGACAACCAGATATTTCGCCAAAAATTCTGCAAGGCGAATTTTATAACGCGTGATAAAGTAACTAGCATCATATATTTAACTTAAAACATAACGCCCCTTAGCCTGATCCGATACTATACGACCACCATCCAGCACCACTACCCGCCTTTTTAGTTCATTGACCACATCCTTATTATGAGTGACTAAAATCACCGTAGTGCCGAATTCATTTATTTTCTTAAGCAGTTGGATGATCTCTTTGGTATTGATGGAATCCAAATTGCCTGTAGGCTCATCCGCCACC
>CAZRDN010000126.1:0-2209 GCA_964598875.1 uncultured Gammaproteobacteria bacterium | reverse complement strand
TTTACTAAATATACGATCCATGCATCATCAGTTTCTGGTGGAAGACCAGCACGAAATAGGATGTCTGTTGCGCGAGCCACAGCGCTATCCCCTGCACTTGCGCTTACCAAGCGTGCACGATGAAGCATGACCGCTGAAACTACAAACCCTTGCATACCTTCCCATTTATAGGAATCGTTATTGTCTGGTGGCCATTTAAACTCTCCACTGCGACGCCAATCCTCGGGAAGCACTCCTGAAACGTCTACTCCTTGGATCTTAGCGCCTTTTCTGTTAACACCTGCTTTATTACTTGGGTCGGCATGCCAGTTAGTATCTTTGTACTTCATAAGTTTTGGTGATACATCTTCGCCGATAAATTCGCGGTGCGCTTTGGCCAAATCAGATAATTTTGAATTATCCCCCAGGTACATCGCTGCTGCGATACTGGAAGCGCGCTCATGACCACCCCAGTTACTAGAATCCCTCATGGCGTTATAGAAAAGGCCACCGCCAACGCGACCATCAATTGAAGTGTCTTCCAGCATTTCCCTAACCCAGTTTTCAAACTCGGAAGTGCGATAGCCAATAAGATCTGCTGCTATGACATAAGATTGTAACCCACGAGCTAACTCCAGAGTTCTTGAAGTCCCAGAATTCATAGCTGATTGCAAACCAGATATTACCTTACTGCGCATGGAACTATCATTGTTTCTGACAGCCACCAAAGCACCAGCATAAGTTTTTACATCATGCCCTGAGTTGTTATCGCCAAGGTTGGCAGAGCCCCAGCTGCTATTAGCATCTGACAACACATCATTCCAAGCTGACCCAGAGGTTGGAAGGGCCATAATTTCTTCTTTAGAAAGCCAAATTCCTTGAGTGTCTCCAATAGGTGGAATGCTCGGCGCTGGAGTTACGGTAGGTGGAGTAGTTGGCGCTGGTGTACTTGTGGGTGTTGGATTAGTAGTTGCGGTAGCCGTTGGGCTTGTGGTTGGGTTTAAGACAACATTCACATTCTCGGTGGTTTGAGCGAGACGAATGCCGTCTTTAGATACTGCGCTTGAATTTTGCGTATTAACCGTCAAATTAACTGTTTGATTTGGACTTGTTATTATACCCACAAAACGGAGGGTGGCCAGCTGGACATTGCCGGAGGGTAGATTGCTTCTTTGAGAAGGGTCCGCCCCTAAAACCAATGTCATACTCCCGTTTTGATTAGCATCACTTTTTGAAGAAACTTCAATTTGCCTACCAAATACATCCGACACGACCGGTTCCTGGCTTAATTCAATCTTATTTTCATCAAAAGTAATTTCAGCTTTTACATAGCCTACGTCATTGCCGTTTGTATCCATATTTACATTAACCACCAGCGTTTCACCCTCTTCAAGCTCGCTACTGGAAACTTCCAACCCATATTCCACGTTAGCCGCACGGGAAGGAATTACCCCCATCCCTGAAAGCAAAAGGTAAAGGCCAGCACCAAGGCCGATAACCATAATGATAAGCATTACTATGCGTACTTTTTTGTTTCTAATCTCCATATACATTTAACTCCGTGTAATTTGCAAGAACCATAGAAATATCAATAATATTTATAGTCCCATCCCAGTTTACATCATATTTTCTTGTTTCCTGAGTGGGAGTTACAGACAAAGCGGTATAGGACGAAAGAATGGCAGAAACATCTTGGATATCCAATATGTTATCCCCATCAAAATCTCCGACCTTTGCAGTCTCATCAAAAGTAACTACATTGTCTCCGGCCACCAAGGCTACATTCTCAACTTTACGGCGCAAATGATATGGCCCTTTAACATAAACATCATAAGTGTCAGGGATAATTCCGGTTGCCACAAATTCAGCTTCGTAATGGCCATCTACCAACCCAAAAAGAATATTTTCTTCAAATTCGATTTCCTCGCCGGATTCGATCAAAGTCACTTCTGTGTTTAACTGGTGCTGAGCCGTACCCTGGGTCACCCCTTGAGATGCAAAGCTTAGCTTAAGCACGACCTCCTCAGGCTCCGGAGAAGGCGTGGCAGTTGCCACGGGTGTTTCGGTAGGAGCTGGGGTGGCTGTAGGAGCTGGGGTGGCGGTTGGCGCCGGTGTGCCACTTACCAACTGGTGGCTCCAATTGGTCCAACCCATGTTTTTACCAAAACCTATGCTCGATGAGGTTGGAAAATCCGCACCTGCGAAGTAGTTTACTAACCATGGTATCCAT
>CAZRDN010000125.1:0-2220 GCA_964598875.1 uncultured Gammaproteobacteria bacterium | reverse complement strand
TTTGGGGACGTAGCTCAGTTGGCTAGAGCACCACATTTGCAATGTGGGGGTCAGCGGTTCGAATCCGCTACGGTCCACCATAGTCCTTGAATCACAAAATTTCTTGCTCAACGCAAGAACTTTTTGTTTTTAGTTATCCACAATCTTGTTGCCTGAATTAAACTTTCTTATAATTAATACATCTTCAAGCTGCTAAGCAGGCTTGCAGACGGCACGCAAGGTAAGAACTCCTAGCCACTGCCTTATACTCTTATTAGGTATAAAAGGAAGGAGGTGATATGAATGGCTAAGAAAATGAAGAAGGCTGCTAAAAAAGTAAAGAAGGTAGCAAAGAAAGCCAAAAAAGCAAAGAAGGGTGGTAAGAAGCGATAAATAAAAAATTGAGTAAGGTTTTAAAAACCTAACTCTAGAGACCCTCCCCCAAATTGGGGGAGGGTCTCGCTTTTTATAAAATCATGAAAAAAGGCTAGGTTGAGCCTTAAATTGCTCGTCGGTGCTAAATAAATTTATCGTGCCATACTCACCATCGTAACCAGGCTCAACGCTTACTACCTGACCAGCTCGAAAACGTTCAATTGCTTTAATCACTCTTTCTGTGGTTATGCTCTGCAGTTGTTCCAACGGATAATCTATTAAAAGAGGGAGCTCTCCATGAGCTTCCGACACTAATTGCCAATACTGTTCACTCACAGCCTTAGTCGTCCTCGCTTTAACTCCTTGGGCTTGGGCAATTACCTTCTCTAGTTCCACTAGGCTGACAAAATCCAAAGCACCTCTTGGTTTAGTGCCCACCGGCTTATCAGCCAGCTCCTCAACTCTATTTAATACACCAATAGTGAGCTCACGCCCACATTGAGGGCAAATATTTTTCAGCCGGGCGCTTTCCTTGGGAGATAGCCGCACACCACAATCCCTGTGGCCATCAAAATGATACCTGCCCTCATCTGGAAAAAATTCTACCGTACCCACCATCCTGATGCCTGAATCCTTTTTATTTTCCAGCTTAGCCTTAGGTCTAGCATCACGAATAGCCTTCATAACGCCACTGTAAGATAATTCACCGCCTTCAAATATATTGGCCTCTCGGCCCAAATTGGGCAGGCTATGAGCATCAGAGTGTGAAGTTAAAGCGACCTTATCCAAACCTGATATCCGCCAGTTCATGGGCGGATCAGATGATAAGCCAGTCTCTATAGCGAATATATAATCTGACATATCCTCAAAACACTCCTCAATAGAATCATAACCCGACTTCGAGCCAAAAATAGCGAACCAGGGCGTCCAGGCATGTGCTGGAATAAGTACGTTCCTCGGGTCAATCTCTAAAATCAACTTTAGCAAATCCTTACTGGACATGCCTAAAATAGGCCGGCCATCGGAAGCGAGCTTGCCGCCACGCTGACTGATAGCGCTGTTAATTTTCTCTACGACTTCCAAACTAGGCGCAAAAATACAATGATGAACTCGCCTGGTTTGCTCATTGTGTCTATAGATACAAGCGACCTCAGTGCCACAAATAAAATGTACGCTACTATCCGCTACTGGAGCGAACCTGCTTTCTTTCTGGCGATACTTAGCCTTTAATTTATATAGACCCTCACCGTGAGGTTCCAATTTTTCTTGTAAATCGAGGTACCATTTAGGGTGCGTAAAATCACCTGTGGCTACCAGGCCCACACCTTTTATCCTGCACCATAAGTCTATATTTTCAGGAGTAAGTTGGGGTGAACAGGCTCGGGCGTATTTAGAATGGATATGAAGATCGGCGTAAGTGCGCATAAGTCACCTCACTAGTTTAGCAATACTAACACAAAATAAAAAACACGCCTCTAAGTTTGGGTGATTTATATTAACTTATTGAGATACACAACTCTCGCGCTGGCCTACTTTTCCGCGGACTAATGTCCGAGTATCATCGGCGCTCAAGGGCTTAACGGCTCTGTTCGGGATGGGAAGAGGTGTTGCCCCTTGGCTTGAAGCACGAGAGTTATATATCCCACTTGAGTTTTGAATCACCAAAACTTAGTGACGTGCTTTTTAAAATGCTACTGCCCAGAAAGTACTGGCGGTGTGAAATAAAACACCAAACCAACCAAGGCGGTAACGAGGAGTAGGGCTAGCGCTAAGCGCCAGCCGTCACTTGTAAAAAATTTCATTTATTTTTTAATGTTATCTATTCGTTCTTGTGGTTAAACCTTCGGACGATTAGTATGGCTCGGC
>CAZRDN010000124.1:0-2222 GCA_964598875.1 uncultured Gammaproteobacteria bacterium | reverse complement strand
TGTGTTGCAGCCGTATTTCTTAGCGCATCCGATTGACTTCCCTTTTTCCGACGGTATTCTAGTGGCCACTCCGGGCAGTGCTGGCATACGCGTGGCTATCCTACTTGCAGTAACCTTGATCGCCGGCTACATCCCAGCTAAACTCATTGTTCGCAAAAATACCCTGGATGCTATCCTGGGTCGTTAACCTATGATAAAAGCTACACAATTAATAAAAAGTTTTGGTAAGGGCGAGTTGGAGCTCACTGTCTTAAAAAATCTGAACTTGGAAATAGCCGACGGTGAATTTGTGGCCATCATCGGTCCGTCAGGTGCGGGTAAATCCACCCTTTTGTACCAATTATCTTTGCTTGATAAGCCGACCAGCGGTGAAGTCTACCTGGATAACATAAAAACATCCAGTATGCGGGAAGCGGAAAAAACTGCCATGCGCTTAAATAAACTGGGCTATGTTTTCCAAGACTACGCCCTCTTGCCGGAATTGTCGGCTTTGGAAAATGTGGCCTTGCCCATGCTAATGCAAGGACTATCACACACCCTGGCAACCACCAAGGCCGAGCAGGCTTTAGGGCGTGTTGGTTTAGAGGATAAGGTAACCAATCTGCCTAGCCAACTTTCTGGCGGCCAGCAACAGCGCGTATCTATTGCTCGAGCTATTGCTCACCACCCGCACATCCTATTTGCTGACGAGCCAACTGCTAACTTAGATTCCACTAGCGCCATGCCGGTTATGGAAACCTTCCTTGATTTACACCGTGACGGCCAAACCATAATCATGGTGACGCACGAAGAAGAGTACGCTCGTTTGGCCAAAAGGATTATCACCCTAAAAGACGGCTTGATTAAAGCGGACGAAAAAAGATCATAGTAATAATTTGGCTATTAGTGTAATCTAAAATTATGTCTATAAATACTCGCTGGCAGATTTTTTTAACCAGTGGTTTAATATTATTTCTCGAGCTGGCTCTTATCCGTTATCTGCCAGCCAATATTTCCTATTTAGGTTACTACTCTAATTTCATACTCCTGGCCAGTTTTATCGGTATGGGCACAGGCATGCTCTTGGCTCGTAAATCTTACGACCTGGATAAATTCTTCCCTTGGCTACTCTTGATAACCGCCGGTGTAGGCTCCATCTTTGCTGTATCAGTTTACCCGGACACGGCGGGTGAGATTCACTTCACCAGTAGTTTCCGTGGCTTAGTGATTCCTGAGTTCCTCTTGGTGCCCATAATATTCCTCTTGGTCACAGCCACTTTTATAACTGTATCCCAACGCTTGGGCAGGCTTTTTAATGAGTTGCCTCCACTGACCGCTTATCGTTGGGATATTTATGGTAGCTTAACTGGCATCGCTCTTTTCACCCTGGCTTCCTGGGGTCAAGTAGAGCCGGTGATTTGGTTTTGTGTGGTGGCACTAGTGTTCTTATGGCTCGCCTTTAATAAAATAAAATTGCTGTCAGCGGTGAGTGCTTTTGCGGTCTTGATAATCATTGTGGCTATTTCCTCTATCAATACCACTTGGTCGCCTTATCAAAAACTAAAGCTGGCCCCACTGCCCGATACTCATGATACTGTGTTGTATGCCAATAATATTGGGCATCAACGCCTGCAAACCCACAGCGAATTATTGCCTATCTATTTTTCACCCTATGAACTGTTTGTTGAATCAGAACCGTACCAACACGCTTTGGTCATTGGCGCGGGCACAGGCAATGATGTAGCTATGGCCTTGGCTCAGGGTGTAAAAAAGGTGACCGCGGTGGAAATAGACCCGGCAATTTTAAACTTAGGTAAAGAAAATCATCCTGATAAACCCTATGATGACCCCCGCGTGACTGTATACATAGATGACGCCCGCTCTTTCTTGCAACGTACCGATGAAACTTACGACCTTATAATTTTTGCCCTGCCTGATTCGGTTTTATTAGCTTCCGGCAGAGGCAATATCCGTTTGGAAAGTTTTCTTTTCACCCAAGAATCATTTGATTCTGCTCACGCACATCTGGCGCCAGGTGGTTTAATGGTCCTTTATAACTATTATCGACAGGGCTGGCTGATTGATAAACTGGCGGGCATGCTAGAAAAAACCTTCAGCCAAACACCGTACGTCATAAGCGGCGGAGCGCCTCATCATTTGGCTATTTTAATGATCGGCGACAAATTGAACAGCCTATCGCCTACTGCCCCAACGCCAATTAAATTAGAACCCGCCTCGCCACC
>CAZRDN010000123.1:0-2281 GCA_964598875.1 uncultured Gammaproteobacteria bacterium | reverse complement strand
ATCTAGTTCCTCTAGAACTTCGGCCACCAATGATTGTTCACTGCTTATGGCTACTAAAACCTCACTCATTTCCACATGCTGGCTTTTGCGCCTAATAGCCAATTCTGTAGCTGTGGTAAAAGATTTTATTAAACCTTGATTTATGGTTTGGTCTTTACTCGAAGGCAATCTACCGAGAGCATTGCGTAAGGTATTAGTTAATTTGGTACCATCTACCCCTAGACGCGAAAAAACACGCTGGCCAGTGTCATAACTCAGGCTGGCCGCCAAAATGTGCAACGGGTCCACTTGCTGATCTAATCTGGCAGCATAACGGAAAGCCTGCTCTAGTACACGCCAAACTTCTTCACTAAAATATTTTTCAATTTGAACAGTCTCACCCGCCTGAGAAAGTGACGGATACCAGGCGCGTTCTCTTTCTAAGCGGTACCAAGCGTAACCTGCTAAAATCACAGCAAACCAAAAAAGCTTAGCTCCTGGGAAAGACGGTAGGAATACATTCCACTGCCCTTGCTCAAGTAAAGGCCCCGCCGCCAAGAATAAAAAGGCCGAACCAGCTAACAAGGCTATGACAATACCCAAAAAAGCCGCTATCCGATAAACCAGTAATCTTAAACGCCTAAAAACCAATTCTCCCAAACTATATTGATTTTGCCAGATAATGTTTTGCACAATGTTTTAATAAAAAATCATGACCAAGGTCACTGGGAATAAAAGCACCCAGCCCACTATCAAAGCCAAATACCAAACGGCGGATAAACTTAAACGCACAGTCTTGAAGATCAGCAAAAACAGCCTCATAAAAAAACTGATTAGTCTGCCCTGCAGACTATAATCCTGATACATGGGCTTGAATAAGTACTTTGCAAAAACGCCCAGAGAAACACGGGCGCGGGCCGTGGAAAAACCCCGCCAACATTTGTCCATTACTAATCTCAGACCTCCGGCATACCACCACCAGGGGAACCTTAATAGATCAAACAAAAATTCAAAAAATAAGTCAGCTGTTTGTTTAATAGCTAAGATCATAGTTCTAATAATAGTATAAAGGTAAACAAACCCCTTGACCAACCTCTGACTTCAGACTAGGGTGTAAGCAAACAAATATAAATAAAAATATAATACCGAGGTTAAAATGCCCCTTAACAAGAAGAAGCGGTCCTGGAATCGCTTAAAAGATCTGTACTTCATCTGGCTCTTGCGTAAACGATACCGCTGGTGGCGCCTTGAGGTGCCTAGACGCGAACAAGCTGGCGAACCCTTGGGTATCTGGCTTTACTTGGTGAAAAAATTCATCTTAGAAAGAACAAACTATTTCACTCCAGCAAACCTGGTCTCATTATGCCGTGGGCTGCTGGCTTACCCTATGTACCTTTTGTTTGAGGCTCGTTTTTACACGGCTGCCATCTTGGTACTTTTCGTAGCTATAGTGACAGATTTTATTGATGGGCATCTAGCACGCGGCTTCAATCAAGAAACCTCAATCGGGAAATTGGCTGACCCCTTTTTTGATAAAATTTTAATTGCTGCTGCTTTGATTGCCTTGGTACAACTTGATGTCATGCCACATTGGCTAATGATTACCATGATAGCAATTGATGTATTCTTGATTATCATGGCCATCATATTAAAACCTGTCCTAAACGCACTTGGTATAAATCGCGACGCTGGCGCCAACGAATATGGCAAATGGAAATTCACTGCCCAAGGTATCACCCTGGCGTTATTTTTAATGGCCTTATTCGCAAATACTCTTTCTTATTTTGGCAGCTTGTTGTTATGGCTGGGTAACTTTATAGGGATACTTTCCTTGGTTTTGGCTCTAGGTAGCATTATGGAACATGCTTTTCCTGGCTCGCTCAAAAAATCGCCAGATATGTTAGTACGTGACCTATTAAAACCAACTAAACCATCTATCATAAACTAATCAATCCCCTGAAATAAAATTTCAGGGGATTATTTTATATCTGAACTATGGCACTACGATACCCTTACCTTGTGCTCCCAAATCGTTATCAATCTCCGTAGTAACAAACTTAGCTGTGGAAATAAGATCGGCTCCCGATGAAGTATCGCGGGCCGTAGCTGTAGTGGTTCTGGTTAAAACCAATATCTTATTAGCATCAGATGGAATAGGTCTGATAGCTACCTCAAAGGAGGCTTCAGGCTTAGCAAAACTAGTACCGGCCCCAGCTGGCAACCTGTTCAAATTCCACCTAACTTCTCGGGTGTTAGGATTAAAAGTCACACTATTACCAGCGGAAACCGTGCTTTGACCAGT
>CAZRDN010000122.1:0-2314 GCA_964598875.1 uncultured Gammaproteobacteria bacterium | reverse complement strand
TGAACCGATTGAAATAAAAGCGAGATTGCCCAAGGAAGATGTGGCTGGGCTTAATTCATTTCATTATCAGTTGCAAATGAATCCGGAAAAATTCCGTGATTTTATGACAAGATCAGTTCCAATAGTTACCCGCCAGGCCATAGATGACGAGCAAAAACAACAAATAGATGAAATGGTAGATGAAATGTCCCGAGAGGCTCAAAATATTGAGGTCTGGGTATCAAGCAAGGGGCGTATGCTGAATAAGATCAAGCTAGATATACCAGCAAGTAAGTCAGACGATGATCTGTCTAGTATATTTGCCGGCGGCACAGCAACCTTAACCTTATCTAAGTTCAATGAAGCTTTTACAGTTGAAACACCCGCTTCGTCCGTTACCTTTGAAGAGCTTTTCGGTGATATTTTCGGTTTTATGGATAATGAAGAGGGCGAGGAAATGATGGAATATTTTGATCAAGACAATGACCAGGATGGGTTGAATGTTTATGTTGAGGATTATTATGGGACTAGTGATTTAGCAAAAGACAGTGATGGTGATAGTTATTCTGATATTGAAGAGATCAAGAACGGATATAATCCGGCGGGGCCAGGCGTTTTGTCTTACAGATCTTCAGCCGAGACAAGTGCTCCCATGGAGGAGAGTCGGATAAAATCGCGTGATGCTAGGCGGGTAGCTGATATCAAGCAGCTGCAAACAGCTCTAGAACTTTATTATGCAGACACTGATAAATATCCAGTATCACCCAGCACTATAATTCTTGGCCAGACATCAACCAAGACACTGAGCAGTAATGCCGGTTTCTCACCAAGCCCTTCAGGCACGGTTTATATGGGGCTGGTACCAGAAAATACTATGCCGGGCGGTTTGCCATATAAATATCAAAGCTCTGACGGCCAGGCTTATATGATTTCTTTTGCATTGGAAAATGATGTGGGCGGCTTGGTCGCTGGTGTGAATATAGCCAGCCCAGAGGGCATTATTAGTCAGAATAGATAAGACAAGCATCCTCTTAGGCCAGTTTTAGTTATTGGTTTAAGGCCTGAAGTCTTGACAAATTTTATAATATGATATATACTCAATCAATTAAATAAAAATATTAAAAACAAAAAGGAATCAAAAAATTGAGAACACGATTTTTTAAACTTAATGAAGAAGAAATCCAAAAATTGGATCAGGAGAGATTTGATGATCAAGCTGAAGAAGATCTTCAGCAAAACATGTGGGAACAAAACCACGTAATGATCATTGAATCTCAAGAACTTGGCGGTGAAGTCCAGTTAGAAATACAATAATATTTTTCAGCCCGAGTAGGTAAATTACTCGGGCTATTCTTTTATCTCAATTATTCGGGTGTTTGGTGCTTTACCAACAGTAAATTTCAAGATGATAGAAGGTTTGAATTTTTTAGGAAGTTTTTCTGCCCACTCAATAACCACCACCGTATCAGGCTGGTTCAGGTAATCACCCAAACCAATAGCGGTCAGTTCAACACCAGGCACACGATAGCAATCCACATGCACTAGTTGCTTGATAGATTTATGTTTAGCTTTATAAACTTTCATTAGTACAAAAGTTGGGCTGGTAATGATTTGTTTTATACCTAGACCTCGGGCCAGCCCTTTTACAAAAGTCGTTTTGCCGCTGCCTAAATTACCAGTTAAGGCTAAGGCTTCACCGCCAATAAGTGTTTGTGCTATTTTCCTTCCCAGAGACTCGGTGGCTTTGTGGCTATTAGAGCTGTAATTTTTAGATGACATGATTTAATTTTAGTATACAATAAACCCTCGTGCACATTGGACGAGGGTTTAAAAGAGCTACTTAAGCTACAGCCTCTTTAGGCTGCTTTTTCAATAAGAACGTGAGTATTGGTGGAGTCAATAATGTGGTCAGGATGACCATAATGACGATCACTGAGAAAGCTTGGTCTGTTACCACGCCCAGCTGTTGGCCAATGGTGGCAAAGATCAAACCAACCTCGCCCCTAGGCACCATACCCCAGCCTACGATTTGCTTATTAACCTTACCAGCTACAGTACCGGCAATGATCTTACCCACAAAAGCAGCTGCGGTAATTCCCAGGGCTACCATAAGAATAGGCATATTGAACATCGTTTCTAATTTTACGTTCATGCCTGTTAAGACGAAGAACACAGGCACTAATAGGAAACCAACAGGTTCAATAAGTTTTTCCACATGCTGATGCTTATGGTGTGAGAGTACACTTATCACTCGTTGTTTGGTTGTTTCGTCTACATTAGTTATCTCTTTATTAAGTTCATCAACTATTTCTGGATCACTGAATTTTTCAAAATG
>CAZRDN010000121.1:0-2325 GCA_964598875.1 uncultured Gammaproteobacteria bacterium | reverse complement strand
ACTGAGGGGTGAAGCCAAGTGTCCAGGCGTCATGGTAGTCATTGGTGGTGCCGGTTTTAGCAGCTACGGGGCGGTCGGGTAAGGTTAGGTAATTTTGTGTTCCAAAAATATAGGAGCGCGCCTCATTATCAGCCATCATACTACTAAGCTCGTCAGTGGTTTGTTGGGAGATGATCTGCTCTCCTTTTTTGTCTTTGAACTCTTCTAGTATGTTACCTTGAGCGTCTTCTACTTTAAGAACACTGATAGTTGGCTTATATTCACCACGACGAGCCAGAGTAGCATAAGCGGCCACATGTTCAATTAATTTAACTTCAGCTCCACCCAAAACCACTGACAAACCAAAACGACTACGATCCGATAGGGTGGTGTAACCAAATTTTTTCGCCGTATTTAGTACTAGATCAAGTCCTGTTAAATATAAGAATTTGACCGCCGGGATATTGAGCGAACCAGCTAAAGCCTTACGCATAGTTACTGGGCCGTGTTCCCGAAGATTATAGTTTTTTGGTTCATAATCCGTAGTGTCGGTTTTAAAAACAGTATTAACATCAAACACCACTGTCTCTGGCGTGAAGCCAAGCTCTAAAGCTGTACCATAAACTATTGGTTTGAAGGACGAGCCGGGTTGTCTGGGCCTAAGGGCCACATTGACCTGCCCATCAATCTCGTCGTTAAAAAAATCTCGACTGCCGACCATAGCCAACACTTGATTAGTGGCAACATCTAAAGCCACCAAGCTAGCATTATTAGCGTTAAATCTACTAGCATTACTCTCTGCTTGATTGGCTATAACCTCCTCGGCTATTTTTTGTTTGTCAATATCAAGGGTAGTGATAATTTTTAAACCACCCTGCTCAACCGCCCGCTCGCCATATTTATCTGCCAAGCTTTCCCTTATGTAAAAAACAAAATGGGGAGCGACAATAGTCTCTTGGCGGTCCTTGAAAGTGATACTTTCTTGTTTAGCCGCCTCAGCCTCTTCCGAGGTTATATAACCAAGACCAACCATGGAATCAAGAAGGTATCTTTGTCGGCCAAAGAGCTCGTCTTGGTGTGTGCCCCAAGGGGAGTAGTAAGTAGGTGCTTTGGCCATAGCGGCCAGGACGGTGCTTTCAGCTAAGGTCAGGTCTTTTACCGATTTGCCAAAATAAGTTTGGGTAGCAGCCTCGGCACCGTAAGCGTTGGAGCCGTAGGGTATCTCATTGAAGTAAAGCTTAAGGATTTCGTCTTTACTGAATTTTCTTTCAATTTGATAAGCTAGGATAATCTCCTTTATTTTGCGGGTGTAAAGTTTTTCATTAGTGAAGATAGCGTTCTTGATGAATTGTTGGGTAATAGTTGAGCCGCCTTGCACTTTGCCACCTTGTAGTAGGTTGACCAACAAAGACCTGATCATTGAAGTGAAACGAAAGCCTTTGTGGTTATAAAAATCTCTCTCCTCAGCAGTTGAGGTGGCGTTTTTTAAATAATCAGGAATGTCTTTTAGTTCCACGGCTGTGCGTTTTTCATCGCCGTGTATGTTATAGAGCAAGTGTTCGCCTGTGCGGTCGTAAATCTTGGTACTCTGCGGCACAGTTCTTCTTACAATACCATCAGGTGTAGGTAAATCTCGACTAACCCAAGCCAAGACTGCCACCACCATCACAGCCATTGCCAAGAAAGCCACAACTCCCAAGCGAATTATAAGCAGACGACGCCAACCAGGCGCATGTAGGGAGCGCCTTTGCCAGCGTCTTTTTTGAGGTCTTATGGTTTTTAGTGGCCGTATAGGCATGAAGTTAGTTGTGGGTGGCGGTTAGTAAGGCGGCACCAAGAACACCGGCCTGGTCGCCAAGTTTTGATCTTTTAACAATTGGCAGACTATCTAGTATACAATTCTTTCTAAAACCAGCCTTAAGATGTTTTATGAAATTAGGCCAAGCCTTAGCTTTTTGGCCGCCTATAATAATTATATCAGGGTCTAATATGTGGCTTAGAGAAGCTAAGGTATATCCTAAGTTATAGCCATAGTTTTTCCAAAATGAGCGAGGGGGAGTTTTTTGTTTTAATAATCTACCAGCTCGCATGTATTCTTGAGCAGAGCCCCTTTCTCCAAGCGCACCCTTAACACCAGACCGATTTATAAGCGTGTAACCAAGCTCGCCAGCATTACCGCGGCCGTGATATATTTTTTTATTGAGTACAATTCCACCCCCTAAGCCGGTACCAAGGATTCTTGCCGAAGCGCTCGAGGGCGAGTTCGACGTGGTGCTGGTGAGAAAGCTCGGCGCGCCGGGCAACCCGGAATTCGACTACAAACACCGCCTGGGGGCGCTGGAATAT
>CAZRDN010000120.1:0-2337 GCA_964598875.1 uncultured Gammaproteobacteria bacterium | reverse complement strand
GGCTGAGCTTAAACAGTTGATTAAGTTAGGTGTGGAAGTGGCCGTAGTGGTAGGTGCGGGCAATATTTGGCGTAAACGTACTCATGGTCAGGGCTTAGGTGGTGGTACAGCTGACTACATAGGACTACTAGGCACGGTTATGAATGGCTTGGCCTTACAGGATGCTTTAGGTCAGAAGCATATACCGGTTTTATTGCAGTCGCCAGTAGCTTACGATCTGCCAGGAGTTAAACCTGTTAATTATCATAAAGCGAAAACATCGCTCCAGAGAAAACAGGTGGTGATATTTGCCGGTGGTACTGGCAAGCCTTTTTTTACTACAGACACTGCAGCCGCCCAGCGAGCCGTGGGTGTAAAGGCTCAATTGATAATAAAAGCAGGTCCAGCTGACGGAGTTTATTCGGCCGATCCTAGAAAAGTCTCAGGCGCCAAGAAGTACAAATCTTTGACTTTAAAAGAATCCCTGAAGAAAAAGATAAGGGTGATGGATAAACAGGCTTTTGTTTTATGTAGTTCAAATAAAATACCCATTTTGGTTTGTCGTTGGCAGAGGGGTGTTTTGACTAAGGTGGTCAGGGGCGCTACAGTCGGCACTTTGATAGCAGTCTAGTCATAGGTTGATAAGAGTACTTGACAAGCTCTTTGCAAGAGAGTAGTTTTTTTATATTCACCATTGTTTTTTAAAGTCAGCTGAAGAAAGGAGGTACAATAGTTGACCAAGACAATCAGGTGAAGGTGCCTATAAAGTTACTAATATAAATAAGAGCTCCTTACAAAAATCTATAGGAGGAAAAGTGAAACACATTAGTTTAGTCTTTGTTGTTTTGCTGTTAATATCATCATTGACATTAACGGCCAACTCTCCACCTCAGCCGGATGACCAGGACTCACAAATATCAGCAGTTATGTTGGATCAGAATCTTCAGTTGTTTTCCCAGGGAGTAATGGTAGTGCCGACCATGCTATGGTTTACGGCTAGTAGCCAAGAAATCGAGCTACCGACCATCATGGCCACAGCCAGAAGCGGAACAACAAGCAGTAACTTTACTCTATTAATGTCTGATGAATTTATAAATACATCCAAAGTCGGTGATAATGCATTTAAAGCAAAAAAAGCGGAGGCCGGGACTAGTTCCCTGCAAATTGTTTATAAATCACTGCCGGTTTATAAGGTGTAAAATCAATATTATTCCAGGGCGAGCCACATGGTTCGCCCGATTTTTATTGACAAACAGGATATATGGGTGTAAGTTATTTTTTATCCGCTGTTTGTGATAGGCAGCGGAACAAAAACAAACCCCTTAAAATAAGCGGAGGTAAAATATGATTTTTGTGCCACCCGCGCCGTTCTTTATTATAAGTCGGCGCATATTAGAAGCTTGCCAGACGCAAGCTTTGTGCAGATTAAAAATGGTGGGCAGGCTTGCCCGCAGTTTAGGTAAACACCATTGCGGTGACAATTCGCCCCCGGAAGAGGTGGCAGAAATTTGATTAACGGTGAATAATTAACAAGTTACGCATGCACAACCGGGCTGGGTTTTCATAAACCCAGCCCTATTTTAATACTGACTGTGGATTAATTCATTAAATATTGGCTTAAATTAGCCTTTTTGATTTAACTGGATTTCCACAGGATATCCCAAGCACAAGCCCTTGACCCTAAATTACTCGCGTTATATCATCAACCTTACCGTCATATCGTTCTTTTCACTCAGCATAGGTTTGCAAGGGCCCTAAAAAGCACTTGCCATGAAGATGGGTTAAAATCCATCAAAATTGAAGCTAGCCCTAGTGGTCAGCAGCAATTACCTAAGTTTAGGCGAGAGAGCTGAACAGACATTCGGCAAAAAAGTAATATGATTTCGCTGCAACGTTTGAGTTACAGCAAAGATTATGGCTATAATGAGCCGAGTTCTAATGAAAAGGGTAACCTTTTCAAAAGACAAAGCCTGCTAACGCGGGTAACGATCCATACGTTTGTGGAACCGATTATCTCCGAACTTCCGGAGAAACCAAAAGTTACTCCAAGATTGGAGAATTAAATCGGATCCGCAACGTGCGGATAAAAAGCTGATGCGCCTTACGCGTCACTCCTTGTATAAGGAACCAATTGTGTACCTCAGGGTGCAAAATAGGATTCTCCCCAATACAGGAGAAAAACAATCAGCGAAGTTCGCAAAAAATAAGTAATTTAAAACTTAACAGACTTAAATCTTTTCTTTCTTTGTGGTTAACTTTTCAGCCTCCCACTCTTCCTTTAATTTTTGAGCGGCTGATTTTTCACGCTCGTAAAGCTCTTTGAATTCACTCTTTTCTCGCAGCCGACCTTCTTCTGCC
>CAZRDN010000119.1:0-2356 GCA_964598875.1 uncultured Gammaproteobacteria bacterium | reverse complement strand
CAAGTAGGAAATTTTTTATGTGTCTCTGGATCCCAAGGACCTTCTACCACCTGATAAATGGCCGTGTCTGGCTCCAGTGCTAAAGTCATATGCCAGGTCTTAGCCGGCACCTCCACACCCCACGGACTGGTTTCGCCCGCTTTTATAACTATATGTTCAGCTGGTCGACCATCTTCGGCAAAAATTACCACGGCTATTTTACCGCGCAAAGGAATAAAGATCTCCACCTTGTCCGGCTCCTCGTGCTTATGTGGACGACTATATGATTCTGGCTGTATCACATTCAAAAGCCTGTGTACCTTGTCATCATTATGAGTATGAAAAGAGTATAAACTCCTCTGGCGGGCGCTGTTCCTGGCTGCCGCCGTGACGTCATTCATTAATTTATCGTCAATTACCGTAAATGGCATATGCTTTATTATATCAAATATTAAAGGCTAACTTAATTGGATAATGGTTTAACAACTGATACCACCCAAGCACTTAGAGCTAACACTAAAATTAAGTTTAGGTCAAGGTATATACTGGCTATACCTGGCCTGATTAATTCCAATATACCAAGTACCAACCAAGACCAGGCCAGGCCGGCTGCCAAATCATTTAACGCCGCCTGTGTATGTCTGATAGTCGGCTTATCTAAAATATCAAGAATTTTTCTTATTGCTTCCATATGAACTTATTGAGTTGCTGCTTAAACCAGCCCAAGCTGGCTGGTTCTCTTTTTAAGCTGACACTAGCCCCTTTGACCACGACCTTGCCTGGGGTCAGCCCGGGCGCAGAAATAATAAATCTACCCTTATGCCCGGGGCGCACATAATTAACATCGTCTAGATCATAGTGATACAAGATTAAATCGCCGCTTCGTATCGGCTCACTCTGACTAAAAGCCAAGGTAAAATCATCAGCGGTTTGCCAACCCAACTTAATAGGCGCCGAATCAGCTGACAGCTTAAGTTCTAAGGCAATAGCCCGTGTACGCACTGGTAAACGAACGTCTATATAGACCGGCTCCTGTTTAAGTACCACCCCCTGATCTGTTCTGTCCACTCTGCCAGCTGGTAATAAAACATCAAAATACGGGGTACGCTCACGAAAATCTGTTACCGCCTGGAGAGAGCTGGAAGCTAATACGGCCTGAGCCAGAACATAGCCCACCAAAATAACTGGCGTTAGCCAACGTATGTGCCAAAAATACCTCATGGCTGGAGTGAGATTTTATATAAACTAAAGTCCTGCCAACCAAACATCATGGGGGATATCTGTAAACCATAATCATCCAATCTGTTATTCATGGTAACCAAATCAGCCGCGGGCCAAGTGGGGTGAAACCAATAAACTGGCGTATCGGCCTGCAGTAATTTATTGACCGATTCATAATCTATTGGATTAACTAGGGCATAAATCACTTCACGCTCAGGCCAAAAAATCTTATCGGTCAATCCAGCAACAATCACACTATTAGGCTCGGTGATATCTTGAACTTGCTGACTCCAATTTTGGAACTTGAGAATATTACCCCTGACCGCTGCCAGCCCCTCCTGCGGCTCAGCCCAAACTAACAGCCCGGACAATAAAGCGTAACCCCCGACCACCGCCAAGATAATTTCTTTGCCCCAGCGCCAATGGAAATGGGCAGCCAGTAGCGAGCGTAAGAAGTTCCTAGCGTCACGGCCTCTGGATCGGGGTTATCATTAAATTGCCAACTGCCATAAACCACTAACAACCAAACAATCATTAGTACTAAAGGTAGACCAAATGCCTTGGCCTGCTTACTGTGTCTACGCCAGGTACTAATGAAATAAATAACCCCGACGCCAACTAATATAGCCCACCACCAACTAAGGCCTAGCAAATACTTCGAGGCTGTGTCCCAAATAATCCTCGGGTGAAAACCAAATGGCAAAACTAGTTGCTGCACTAAGCCTAATGTCTGTTGTAGATCACCAGCCAAGATCAGATCCTGTCTATAACCTACAGAAAAAATCGAACCGTAAATATGATAATTGGTAAATAAAACAGGACTAAAACTTACTAACATACCAATGACCATCAAACCGAAGCCTTTTACTTTGAGCTCTTGCCAACTTAAACTCAACCACATAACACCCACTATCATTATCCAGAAAACCTCCGAAGTCCTTAAGGCCAAAGCCAGACCCAAGGCTAAGCCGGCCAAAAGATAAAACCACATACTTTTACTCTTTAAGGCCTTAGCTGTTAAGTAAATGGCTAGCAGCAAAAAATCCAGGAACAGAGCATTGTGAAAAAAGGCGCGGCTGTGATAATACCAAAAGGCTGGTGTTAAGGCTAAAAGCAAAGCAGCCAACCAGGCAGCCCTGCGATTGGCTAGTCCTTG
>CAZRDN010000118.1:0-2388 GCA_964598875.1 uncultured Gammaproteobacteria bacterium | reverse complement strand
AACGCTGGATGTTGGCTTTTAAGTTTCCAGCTGAGCAAGCCACTACCAAAGTAATATCCATCACTGTGCAAGTTGGACGCACGGGTGTTTTGACGCCGGTAGCTCATTTACAGCCGGTGTTGGTGGCTGGCACTACAGTTTCTCGGGCTACATTACATAACCAAGATGAGGTAGACAGGCTGGATATCAGAGTTGGTGATACGGTGATTATCCAAAAAGCTGGCGACATCATCCCTGATGTGGTAGAGGTTTTGCAGCGTCTGCGTACAGGCAAAGAACAGGCTTTTCATATGCCGGAAAAATGTCCGGCCTGCGGACCGAAGGTTGTGCGTAAGGCAGGCGAGGTGGCTTATTATTGTTCTAATAAGGAGTGTTTTGCTGTAAATCGCGAACGGGTTTATCATTTTGTATCCCGTCGAGCTTTTGATGTGGATGGGCTGGGCCCTAAAATAGTTGACCAGTTAATGGATAATGGTTTGATTGAGGACGCGGCAGATCTATTTAGTTTAAAAAAGGAGGAGCTGGAAACGCTGGATGGTTTTGCCAGCCTCTCGGCAAATAATTTAGTGTCGGCTTTAGCAGACAGGAAAAAGATTAGTTTTGACAAGTTCATATATGCCCTGGGTATTAGGCATGTTGGTGAACAAACGGCCCGTGATTTGGCTGCTCACTTTGGCAAGCTTGGTAAATTAATGTCAGCTGGTCAAGAAGATTTTGCCAAAGTGCCGAACATTGGACCAGTAGTAGCCGCTAGCGTAGCTAGCTATTTTAGCGGTGCTTCTAATAGAAAATTTATTAGTAAACTACAGGCACAGGGGATCAATGTTCAAGAGTACAAACCAACCAGCAAAGGAAGCTTAGGCGGACAAATTTTTGTTATTACTGGTACATTAGCTAGTATGAGCAGAGAAGAAGCTCAAGAGCTGATCAGGCGTCAAGGTGGTCATACAGCCGAGAGTGTGAGTTCTAAGACGGGTTATGTGGTAGCAGGGGATAATCCCGGCTCAAAACTCACTAAGGCCAGAGAGCTAGGTATTAAAGTTTTAAGCGAAAAAGAGTTTATAGCTTTAGTAAAAAAATAATCCAGAACGTATTCACATTCTGGATTTTTTTGAATTTATCACCCCAGCAAAACAGACGATAGCTGAGGCTATTTGAAAGTCGCCAAACAAGTTTTGGAGTTTGGCATATCCGATATAGGCCGCACCACAGTGCGCCAAGGCATATAGTAACCAACCGAATCTTTTTGCTTTATGTGTTAGGTGGTAGGTACCAAAGAGCATAAATATTGAACTGCCAAACTCAGCCGATGTCAGCTTACCCTGGAAAGAGAAAATGGCTATAACCGTCATAGAGGTTAACAAAGACAGGCGGATAAACCACTCCACTTTTTTGTTTGTCTGGTCTTTTTTTAAAAAACCATAACCCATGAGAATTACCAGACCAATTTCAAGCGCGGTATAGACAAACAAGTTGAGCAAGAAAAAATACCAACAGGCCAGAATCGCAGCAATGGTGCCTAATAACCAACCAGATCTTTTTTCAATAAGTACAAATACCTTATTAGCAAAGAAGATAAGGGAGACGGCCACTTGCAGAACCTGAAGCATTGTGAACCTCCGATTTTTGTTTTTGTTGAATAGCTAACTTTATAAAAAAATTAGGTTTGTGTCAAGAGCTCAGGCACGCTATTATTTATTTATGAGTTTAACACCCAAAGAAATAGAGCATCTGGCTTCTTTAGCCAGGTTGCAGTTAACTAAGGAGGAAATCGCTGAATTTGCCAGCCAGTTAGGCGGCGTTTTGGATTATATAACTAAACTACAAGCCTTATCAGGAAAAGCTACTATCAACAGTCAGACAGAAGAGGCGAATTGGCGGGTTGATGAGGTTCAGGAGTGGTCGGAACCTAAGGCTTTGCTTAGTTCGTCAGCCGCTGTACAAAATAATATGATTGTGGTTCCGGAAGTATTTACAGATAAGGAGTAAGGCTATGTTAGGTATAAAGGAATTGGTAACCAAGGTTAGTAGCCAGGAAATATCTGCAGTGGAGGTGGCAGAACATTTCAATAAGGTGATCTCTGGCAGTAAATTGAACAGTTTTATAACAGCTGACCCGAATTTAGCCTTAGCCCGCGCGCGTCAAATTGATTCTAAGATAAAGCAGGGCGAGACGGCAGGTAAATTAGCTGGCGTGCCGGTAGCTATTAAGGATGTCATAGTTACTAGTGGACTACGCAGCACAGGTGGGTCTAAGATTTTGGCTAATTATCTGCCCAATTATAATGCAGCGGTAGTGGAAGGTTTAATTGAACAGGGGGCTATCATTACTGACAAGACCAATTGCGATGAATTTGCGATGGGTTCATCAGGGGAAAATTCTGGTTA
>CAZRDN010000117.1:0-2391 GCA_964598875.1 uncultured Gammaproteobacteria bacterium | reverse complement strand
CCAATTGTCAGCTACTGTGCAAACAGTGCCGCCAATGAATTTTAATATTGGTGGACTGGTGGGCATACCTACTAAATCACCCCGCCTCTTGGCCTTAAGGATACAAGGACCGAATTCCATTAATCAGCTGCAAAAGAACTTGATTAAAAAGCTAAGTGTTTTAAAGCTATACGCTAAGGCACACTCTCCGCATTTGACCTTGGTCAGACTGAAAAAACCGTTAGACAGATTACCAGAATTCAGGCCACTCAACCTAAGTTTTGTAGCGAACAGTCTTAGCTTAATGCAAAGCAGCCTCAGGCCAACAGGCCCTGTATACAGGCGCCTGAGAGCCTTAAAATTGAGCTCTAAGCCCACACCTGGGCAACTTAGGCCCAATATTGCTATCTGTGTAATAAACCCCAAAAATGAGGTGCTCTTAATCAGGAGCTCTGAGCACAATAAACGGGATTGGCAATTCCCTCAGGGTGGAATTGAACCAAATGAATCATCAGCTTCCGCAGCTCATCGAGAATTAAAAGAAGAGGTTGGTTTAGAAGATATTAAGATAATGAGGCTATTAGAAAAAGTTTACCACTATCGTTGGCCCAAGCGTCTTATAAAACTAAACCTGGGACATAGTAAAGAGGGCTTTATAGGTCAAGAACAAAGCCTAGCAATTACCAGAACTAATCATATTAGACCTAAACTAGACACTAATCCTCGCGAAGCCTCAGCTTATAAGTGGGTCCATTATAGTAGGTTACTAAAGTCAATATCACCGGTTCGCAGAGGCTTAGCTAGTATAGCTATGGTAGAATTAAAAAGACTAATATCTAACTCAAAGTAACATGGTCAGAGTAAGGTTTGCACCATCACCCACTGGGGAGCTGCATCTGGGCGGGGCCCGAACTGCCTTATATAACTATTTGTTCGCCAAGCAGCAGGGTGGCAAATTTATAATTCGCCTGGAAGATACTGATCGTGAAAGATTAGTGGAAGGCAGTCTAAAAAGAATCTTGGACGGTTTGGCGTGGCTTGGACTTCAATGGGACGAGGGTCCGGATATTGGCGGACCTTATGCGCCTTATATTCAATCAGAAAGATTGGAGCTATATAAAAAACAAGCTGATGAGCTCATCAAAAAAGATGCAGCTTACCGGTGCTTTTGTACTACCCAGAGACTGGAAGTGCTCAAGCAAGTTCAGCAGGCTGAAAAACAAATCACCAAATATGATCGCGCCTGCCTTAATCTCAAGCCAGAAGAGATCAAAGCTAAACTTGATAACAAAACCAGTTATACCGTACGTTTAAAGATTCCTGCCGGCACCACCACATTCAAAGACACGATCAGAGGAAGTATCAAAATTGAGAATGCGACCTTAGATGATTCCATACTGTTAAAATCTGACGGTTATCCGACTTATCATCTGGCTAATGTGGTTGATGATCATGTTATGGAAATCAGTCATGTTATCAGAGGAGAGGAGTGGCTGCCCTCAACCCCAAAGCATATCCTGATCTATCAAGGCTTAGGTTGGGCAGCACCTGAATTTGCCCACCTACCCAATGTGCTTAATGAGAAAAAAAGTAAGCTATCCAAACGTCGTGATGGTGAAGCTGTCTGGCTGCAAACTTACCGCCACCAAGGCTATCTACCCCAGGCCTTGGTCAACTTTTTAAGTCTGCTGGGCTGGCACCCTAAAGACGACAAGGAAATATTCGGGCTAGGTGACTTGGAAAAAGAATTTGCTTTGAATAGGGTGCAAAAAAGTGGAGCTATTTTTAACACCGCCAAACTGGATTGGTTAAATGGTCTGTATATTAGAGAGTTGCCAGTAAATGAATTAAACGACCAGCTAGAGCCCTACTATGAAGAGCTGCGCACTGCTTATGGCAGATCAGAACACGACACACTTAATCTTACTGGCTTAATACAGGACAGGCTGATAACCTTAGCTACTGCTAAAGAGCAAGCTGCCTGGTTTTTTAAGCCGCAAGTTGAAATGGAGGCTAGTCTTTTGTTACCTAAAAATAGCACTGAGGAAAAAGCCCTGCATGCCTTGCAATCAGCTCACCATGTTCTACAAAGAGTGCAGCAGTGGAATCAGGAAGAGATTAAAGCAGCCTTGGATGTGCTGGTCAGGCCTGGTACTTTCAGCCGCCGAGATATCCTCTGGCCAGTCAGGGTTGCTTTAACTGGGCAAAAAGAATCACCTGATGTTTTTGGAGTAGCTTTTGTTTTGGGTCAAAATGAAACACTGACCAGAATTGCCCAGGCTGAGAGTTTATTAAAACATTAAACCATGAGGAGGGCTAAATTATTATGGATAGGGCTTGCTTTTTTAAGCCTGGTGTTAGCTGCGCCGGTACGCTCACAAACCTCAGTGAATGATCTAAATAACGAGATAC
>CAZRDN010000116.1:0-2397 GCA_964598875.1 uncultured Gammaproteobacteria bacterium | reverse complement strand
TCCCAGGTGGTGTCAGTTCAATGTCCGATGCTATGCTGCTTCCTAAGCAGTTCAAAGTTGCTAAGGAGCAGATTCAATTCCTGGTTGAACACTTCCCTTCCGTAGATGCCTTGGTTCTCATCAATCATGAGGACTGCGCCGCCTACAAAGCCCTCACCCAGAAACTCGGATCTATGTTCATTAAAAACATCGGTAAACTGGTGGAAAAACAGCATATTGACTTGGTCAATGTTGCTAAAACTATGCTTGGGATGGACGAATTCAAGGCTCATATAAAACTATATATGGCCAAATTCGCCAACCCAGAACACACCAAAGTAACCTTTGAAGAAATAATTATAAAACAAACATAAGAAAGGAAAACAATGGAGCCGTACTTAAAATGTGCGGCTCTTTTTTAATTTCACAAATTACCAACCAAATTTTTTACCAACCTCCTCGGCTGATTCGCGTTTACGAGCAATAGTGATGATGCCGTTTTGAATCACTATTTTCATGGGTGATGAAAGCAAACAATGGTGTGAGGCTAACGCGTCCTGATATGCCCCTGTATCAAACACGGCCAAGTACTGATGCTCACCTGCTTCAAGTGTGTCCAGTGGCGGCATGAGCACATATTTACCACCAGCTGTATACCTGTCATCAGAATCACATGACAGGCCAGCCAACCAAACCCTGGTTAGTTTTTTGCTATGTAAACGATTAACTGGCACCACATGCCATTTTTGATGAATCGCCCAAGTATCTTTTAGATCATTCATAAAACTACCGTCTGTTATGTACCAATATTTGGCACTGGTGCCGTTGGTCACCTGCTTTTCTGATAAGGCGCGGTAAATTGTTACCTGAGCCGGTGCCACTAAATAGCTCCCCCATTCCACCAGTACATCAGGATGCGGAATATCTGCCTGATCACATTTTTTCATTATTGTTCTTAATATTTTCTTAACTACAGCTTCCGTAGAAAAAAGCGGTTTCTTTTCAAATGGTACCGGCATGCCACCACCCAGATCTATCATATCCAAATTAGGATTAGTCTTTCTTAATTTCACATACACCTGCATAGCCTTTTTCAATGGCCCCACAATATCCTCCACATATTCAAGCTGTTTGGAAGTATGGTAATGGAGTAATTTTAAATTTTTTATACGGCCAAAGGAAAGTATCTCCTCGGCGGTCAAACCAAAGCGGTTAAACTTTTTATCCCAATGTCCATGAACTCTGACTTGCGGATCCAGCCTAATACCCACATCGCCTTTATATGTGGAAAGGGCAGCCAGTTCAAATTTATCTTCTATAATTGGGGTTATGTTCAGACCCTTCTGCCGTAACTCAGTGATCAAGGATAAATATTGATTGGTCTTGGGGCCATTACAAATTACTCGAATGCGACTGGAAAACTGCTCCTGCTCCCACATGCGCTTAACTAACCAAAGCTCATTGGCACTTGTCACCTCTAAATTACCTCCTTCGGACAGTATGGGCAGAATGAATTCCTTGTTCTGGCTGGCCTTCATTGGATAATGATAAAAAAACTTTCCTCGGTAACGAAAAGTTTTTATATGACGATTAAATATATCCATGGTCTCACTCAAACGCCTTTCCACAATAAAAGGAAAAGCGACTTCCAGTGGCGTACCAAACTTACGTGCCAGATCAAATAGGTTGTACTGATAATTACCCTCATGCAAAACCAGCTCACCATCACGGCTGATGCCAAAATCAGCTGTGTTTAATTGAGAGCTATTTAGTTTCCAAAACTTAATAAATTTATTCATCTATTTATCATTACCGCGCATGCGTTCATACCAGGTCATAAATTTTTCTTTAGCCCGCCTAACCTGTCGCCAATCGGTTTTTTCTACTTTAGCCTTAGATTTCTTAATTTGCCGCTCTATTACCGGCAATATGATATCAATAGCAGCGTGCATATCACCCGCTTCCTCCGTAACCCTGATATCTGGCCCGGGAACTTCCAAGGTCACAGTAGCCCGGTGCATTAAGCCACCCCTTTTGTTCTTATCCACTTCCAAATCAACTCTAGCCCTGATTATTCTGTCCCAATAATTGACCAACTTGCCTACTTTTTCCTCAGTGTAGGTGCGTAATGAAGGTGTAAGATCAAAATTTTTACAACTGATGATTATATCCATATGAACTTAGAATTACATTATTAGTGCCTATAAAATATACGACACGTCAGGCGGCTTGGCAACTGGCTTGACGGCTAGCTGACCCAGGGTTTAAGGTAACCCCACTGAAATTAAACAAACATATAGAAACATTAACAATTCGGAGGTAAAATGTACGGAAAAATCATAGTCTTTGCCACTCGCTCAAGTCAGGCCTTAGGGCACGAAATCTGCCAGAGACTCAGCCTAGACCTTGGTAAAGCCA
>CAZRDN010000115.1:0-2404 GCA_964598875.1 uncultured Gammaproteobacteria bacterium | reverse complement strand
GCTTCTTTGGGAATCTCGTTTGATTTATTTTCCTCTTGGTACTGAGATGTTTCACTTCCCAAGGTTCGCCCCCCTAAGGGTACTGTACCTCTCGATACAGTGGGTTGCCCCATTCGGAAATCCCCGGATCAAAGGTTGCTTGCCACCTCACCGAGGCTTATCGCAGGCTGCTACGTCCTTCATCGTCATTTCATACCAAGGCATCCACCATCTGCACTTAATTGGTTTAACCACAAGAATGAATAGATATTTCTACTCATTTACCATTTAATTTTAAATACGCTTACAAATATATAATTTACTTCTCTACTCCAGACATTCATTTGTTAAAGAGCCTATCTTAGCAACAAAAAATCGCTTGCTTCCAAGCGACCGTTAAGACAACAACAAGATAAGGCAAACTACTCCCGCATAGGGTCGCTTAGTTGAATTAAGGATTTAGTGTTACTCATAGTGTTTAGCCGATTATTAGTTGTGGATAACTTTTAACGGCAAAAGTAAGTATACGGTAACCGCCGCATCCTGTCAAGCAGAAGGGCTAGTCAACAGACTAGCCCTTAACAAACCTCTAAAAACACTAAATTCGTACTGCCTAGCCATTATAACCAGTAGCATCGACCAACTGGTTGATGACAAAGGCGGCAATAGCGTAAGCTGCCAAAATTATTACCAAACCAACTACGCCGGCGCCGATTATCTTGTTACCGCTGGAAATCTGGTCCTCATTGCCAGCCGCGGTCATGCGCTTAAAGCCGCCGTAGAGTATACCCACTATCACCAAGACGCCAAGAAACCCGAGGATAATATTTATCAGCCGAGCGATGGTGCTGATTAACTCTATATTTGTGCCCAGGTTAGTATTGCTAGAAAATTCATTCAATCCCAGGTTGGAAAGATCGCCGACCTGAGCGCTGGCTATAGCTGGCAAAGTATACATTAAAAATGATACGACAGCTGTGGATTTATTTTTTATCATATATAAATAATTAATAATAAATCTATTTATGAAAACAAGGCCCTCGAAAATGAGATCCTTGTTTTCATATCATTTTAAATTTTAAGTCCCGTTATAGCCGGTAGCCTCTGTTAATTGATTGATGACGAAGGCGGTAATGGCGTAAGCGATTAAAATTATCATCAAACCGACCACGCCGCCTCCTAATATCTTCTTGGCATCATTTATCTGCTGCTCGTCACCCGCTGCGGTCATCCATTTAAACCCCGCCCACAGAACCAAGATAACCGCTAATACTCCCAGGAAACCTAATAAGATGTTTATGATTCGCGCAACAGTTGGAATAAGTTCAAAGTCCGTACCAAGCTGCGTTTCATTTCTGAACTGTTCTAATCCCTGCTGAATACTTTGCGGCGGGCTGACCTGAGCCCAAACTAAACTTGGTAAAAAATACCAAATTAAGTTACCGTAACGAATTAGGCTACTATTTTTTATAACGGCTTTTTATTAACCGTTGAACTAGCCGTTGTAACCAGTGGCGTCAGTCAACTGATTGACCACAAACGAAGCAATAGCGAAGGCAGCTAAGATTATTACCAAACCAACCACACCGGCGCCCATTAGTTTCTTAGCCTCACCAATCTTACCTTCATCACCAGCTGCGGTCATCCACTTAAAACCTCCCCAGAGAACCAAGATGACAGCGATGACACCCAAGAAACCGAGTAAGATATTGATGATACGGGCAATGGTTCCAATCAGCTCAATATTGGTACCTAAGTTAGTATTATCGGCAAAAGCATTCAAACCTAGGTTTGAAAGATCCTGCCCAAGCTGAGCGCTGGCTATGGCCGGCAAGGCAAACATAACTACGCTGGAAACGGAAGCAAATAGCTTCTTCATATGATTATGATTGTTAACTAATTAAATACCCCTCTTTGTTTTAAAAACTACACCTCTTAAGCACTTTTGGCAAGTAGTGAACTGGCTAATTCAACCAGTAGTCTTACCCCTACGCCACTAGCACCCTTAGCTAAATATTGCCCGTCAAAGGTTTTCATAGGGCCAGCAATATCCAAGTGTGCCCAAGGGAATTTACCCACAAACTGCTTTAAGAACATAGCACCAGCAATCGCCCCACCATAAGGAGTTTTGCCTAAGTTAGCCACATCGCCAAAAGTTCCTTTGACTTCTTCTTCATATTCTTCCCACATAGGCAAAGGCCAAACATAATCACCAGACATTTCTCCTACTACCCTCAGCTCCTGCTCTAATTTAGAATCCGGTGTCATTAAGCCTGTGGCGTGTGTGCCTAGTGCTACCATGCATGCTCCGGTTAAAGTAGCGACATCTATGACAACTGCCGGTTTATAACGTGCGGCATAAGCTAAGGCGTCGGCCAAAATTACTCGGCCTTCAGCATCAGTATTTAAAACTTCTATGGTCTTG
>CAZRDN010000114.1:0-2406 GCA_964598875.1 uncultured Gammaproteobacteria bacterium | reverse complement strand
TTCTGATAATGTTTCATACTGCTTGCCCCAGGTATCGTTAGTTTTTTGAGATTCAATAACCACATTTTTCATATCATCATCAGACTCTACAAGTTTTCTAGACTTTTCATAATCAATATCACCGATCATATTCTCCAGGGCTTCTGCTCTCTTTTGCTCAATATCCTCACTTCTCTTTTCCAATGACTTTATCTCGGCTTCTAATTTATCTCTGGTATCAGTATCACTGAGATCGGTCGAGGCTAACTCATTGTGTTTGGCTTGTAATTGCTCATTAATTTCTGACTGTTCTTTATCTGATTGCTTTGACAATTCTTTATAGCTGGCAAAAGGATCCATCCTCATAAGTTCATCTATTTTTCTCTGCTGCTCCTTAAGTTCAGCCTGCTCACGCTCCAATAACTTCTTTTTTTCTTTTAAAGCACTCAACTCTTGCTTCATTAAATTCTTCTCATCATCGTTCTTAAATGTTCCACTATCTAAAAGACCTTGTGTGGCATCTATATCAACATCTAATTTAGTTTTATCTTTCTCTTTTTCACTTATATCATCATTTATTTCCTTTTTCTTGTTGCTTAAAATACTACCAGCCAGGCCGCGCATGGCTACATTGTCAATAACCTTAGTATTACCTTCTTTGATTCCACTTTCCTCAGACTTAAGTTGTGAGGCTTTGGTTTCCAGCTTGAAACGATGGGCTTCAATATCTGTTAGTTTCTTGCGTAAATCATTTATCGCCTCACCGATCTGCTCCTTAGCCTCTGGACTTTCAGCCTGCTCAAAGTCCTTCTTAGCCTGATCCAATTCTTCAGTAACATTTTTAGTCTCTTCCTTATTGGCTTTTAGTCCTCTTAAATTAGCTTCATTCTCCAAATCAAATTGTAGCTGGGCGGCTGATAACTTTTCCTCATCGCTCATATTTGGCAAAACCATTTTATTATGCAAATCGGACATTTTTCGCTCATTTACCCGAATAGCAGCATTAATTCTATCCTTATACTCACTGCTTAATTCTTTATCACCCTTACCTAATAAATTCCCTACTCTCTTATTTCTAACCTCATCCTTCTGCTGTTCTTTAACTAATTTATCTTTCAATGGTGAGTCATCAGCAAGCTTGTCAATTCTTTTTTGACGGCTGTCAATCTTAGTCTTGAGCTCTTCCTGCTCTTTTTGCAGTTCCTGGCGGTAAATTTGCCCCTTATGCCCGCTCTTTAACTTACTCTTAAGTTCTTTATCTTCTTTAGATAACCTCTTAGCTTCAGCTGAGGCTTTCCATCTGCTAGGTGCTCCTAAAACCAACTTAGCAGCTCCTGTAGGCGAACCCCACTGCTTAAAGAATTTTTCTTTGCGTCCGGCAAATTGCTGATAAGCCTCACGGCGCCTGTCTTCTCGGGCAGTTTTAAAGGCCTTGGCATAATCGCGCACATCTAAACTTACCCGACCCTTGGTAGCTTTCACAATTGATTGATTAGCACTTTTAGCAGCCAGCTTGGTTGCGCCCCAGGCCGCCTTAAATGGTGATTTGGCAATAGTGGCACCAGCGCCTTGGATCTTATTAAATGCGCTGCCCGCCAATTTGCCACCAGCTACGCCTAACTGCTGCGTCATCCATAGCCCACCCATCAACAAAATTATATTGATGATAAAAGAAAGCATGACATCTGCCTGGCCAATTTTGGTAACAGCTGCGGCTGGAATGGAATATTCACTCTCGCTCACATTAAAACCATAACTAGTGGCATCGGCACCAAACTGCATCACTGCCAAAGACAACCACAAAAAGAATGCCAGGATAGGTCCGGTGGTAGCGTACTTACCAAAATAATCCCACCACTGGGAAGAATACTTCCTGGCATCGCCTGGGAAAGCCGACAAAAGATAAGCTATTGGAGAAATGATGGTTAAAAACCAAAGCGCGATTATGCGAAGCAAAAATACTACCAAATAAACCGCCACCACAATAGTCGTAATGATTATAGTGATGAGCGCCAAAGCGGCTGCACCCAAAAAAGCTGAGGCACTGCCAGCCTGCTCTTCGGTACCGTTCTCAGCAAATTCAAACATATCAGCTATGTGAAAGCCGTTCACAAAATTACCAGCCGCTGCTTCTTTAAAACCATTTACAAAAGTGAGCATCACTACTTGAGAAATATCGATGAAAAATCCAGTGATGCTCTTGGAAAAATTAACCAGCACGGCCATGATGAGCAATTTTCCTAAGACCTTCTTGTACTGATACTCCTCAATGCGGAAAACGCTGCCAAAGGCGATCAGTAATAAAATCACAATGAAGAACATGTTGGCCACATCCCTCACTATTACCCAGCCTCGCTCCACGGCTGGTGCATGTATGAAATTATTGAATTGAGCTACTTCAACTAATAACCCTATTAATTGCAAGGC
>CAZRDN010000113.1:0-2444 GCA_964598875.1 uncultured Gammaproteobacteria bacterium | reverse complement strand
ACGTTGCTCCAAAATGTGATCAGCTCTGAATCTTTTTTTACACTTCTTGCAATCTACTAGTGGATCAGTAAAATTCTGCAAATGACCACTAGATTCCCAAGCTTTGGGGTTCATGATTACACCACTGTCCAATAACACCATGTCATCTCGTGAGGTCACAAAATGCTTAAGCCAGGCTTGGCGGATATTATTTTTCAATAGTGCCCCATAAGGGCCAAAATCCCAAGAGTTAGCTAGGCCACCGTAAATCTCGCTTCCAGGAAAAATAAACCCTCTCTGCTTACAGAGTGAGATTAATTTATCCATTAAGTTCGATTCGTTTTCTTTGGCCATAACGAGGTTACTCTAGTATTTTTTGGTTAGTTTGGCAAATAAATAAGGCTCCAAAATTTTGGAGCCCTACGGAGAAAGGGCCACCTGTATGACACTGAGGCTTACGTATAACCGCAGCTGCTGGCACGTAATTTGCCACCTCTTTGAAGCGTCTACGCCCCTTATCTCCTTAATGTTTTTAACTTTATAGACAATATAACAGCCTGCCTTACCGCGTCAATACATTCAAACAACTACAACTTCTCTGCTTTTTCCACCCTTATTAGACCACCAGGCTCCAACACTACTACATCACGCCTAGTGATTTTACCGGTCAACATATAATTAGCTAAGGCGCTATCCACATTATCTTGAATCGCCCGTCGTAATGGTCTGGCACCAAATAATGGGTCAAACCCTTTATCAGCTAACTCCCGTATGGCTCGAGGCGAGGCTTTAAGGTGTATCCCCTTGTTTTCTAACTCACGAGCTAGCTTGGTAATCATCAAAGCAGCCACTTTCTCCACTTCCGCTCTCTCTAATGGCTTAAATAGCACGATAGCATCAAAACGATTCAAAAACTCCGGACGGAAATATTGCTTAAGCCCTTCTCTGGTCAGGCCGCGCCTGATTATTTCTAAGGGAATATTCTGCTGTAACTGATCCTGTATTAAATTGGTAGCAGCATTAGAAGTGGCAATAATAATGGTATTGGTAAAATCAACTGTCCGTCCACTGGCATCGGTTAAACGACCGTCATCTAAAACTTGTAAAAAGACATTCAATATATCCGGATGTGCTTTTTCTAATTCATCCAACAAGATCAAGGCATACGGCGTACGCCTCACCGCTTCAGTTAAAAGCCCCTTATCATCACCTACACCAGCTGGCGCACCTACTAAGCGATAAATACTCTCCGCTGTTTGATATTCCGACATATCCAGCCTGATCATTTTGTTCTCACCGCCAAAATATTCATGTGCCACTACCTTAGCCAATTCTGTTTTACCCACGCCGGTTGGACCTAAGAATAAGAACGAGGCCACTGGTCTTTTTTGATCACGCAGATTAACCCTAGCCCGCCGCAAGGCAGCTGCCACTAATTTGACAGCTTCATCCTGCCCCACAATACGCCCGTGTAATATTTCTTCTAAATTGATAAGCTTCTTGCTTTCAGCCTCAGTCACCTGGGTTATGGGAACATGGACCTTGCCGGCAATAACTTGCGCCACATGCTCAGCTGTAACCGTGCAGTTTTTGCCTGCCCGCTCACGAGCATAAATTGCCACCTCCTCCAATAGAGCTATGGCTTTCTCTGGTAAATAACGGTCAGGCAGATAACGTTTTGATAAAATCACGGTCTGCTCTAAAGCGCCGTAGGAAAAATAAACATGGTGCTGGTGCTCAATGCCAGGCACTCGCGATTCCAGTACTTGGATAGAACTATTATCGTCCAACTCCTTAACCTCTACACGCTGCAGCACTTCACCTAAAGCACTCTTTTCTACTGCATCACGCCAAGCGTCATTGCTGGTAGTGGTTAAAACTATCAAATTATGCTCTGAAATGGCACTAGCCAGCACATCCCCTAAACTCAAGTCACGCCCGCTACCTGCATCCAAGCCCACAACCTGATGTACATCTTCTATGGCCAATATTATATTTCCAGCCCGGACCGCTTCATTTAATACCCTAAGCATACGATCGCCAGCTTCGGCTGGTGTGGCGCCAGAGAGTAATTGAGCCGCAGATAATAGAATTAAATGTTTATCTTGTAAAACTGCCGGCACCTCCTCAGCTGCCATGGCTTGAGCAATGCCCTCTAAAATAAAGCCCCTGCCCATGCCAGGTTCACCCACCAAAGCCACGCTCATTTGCCCACCTTCAATGATTCTATAAACTTCGGCTATTTCATCGTTTCTGCCTAAACAAGGCATTAAATAGCCGCCGGCAGCCAAACTAGTTAGGTCTTGCGAAACATTATTCAAATAAGGTGTAGCGACAGCTGAATAAGTCCGGTCAAGCGCGCGTTTGGGCCTAAAACTTGCAGCCCGACTGTGTCTGTTGCGCAGACGTAACAATTTTCGCCTCAAACTATACCAATAGGTCACGTTATCTAAGGCTTGTGATTT
>CAZRDN010000112.1:0-2465 GCA_964598875.1 uncultured Gammaproteobacteria bacterium | reverse complement strand
TGTCACAGCTAAGTACGGGGTTGATCAAGTTGCACAAATCGTGACCTTTGGCACTATGGCTGCACGAGCCGCGGTCAGAGATGTCGGCCGAGCCTTAGGCCTGCCTTATGGTCTGTGCGATAAGGTGGCCAAACTGATACCTTTTGGCAGCCAAGGTTTTCATATGACCATAGAACGAGCGTTACGCGAAGCGCCGGAATTGAAAAACCTTACAGAAACAGATCCCCAGGTAAAAGAACTGCTACAGCTTGCTCAAAAAGTAGAAGGCTGCGTCAGGCACGCTTCAATTCACGCAGCCGGAGTGGTTATTTCGCCTACTCCCCTAACCGATTATGTACCACTGCAATATGATGTTGATGGTAATCATGTCATCACCCAATACGACATGTGGTCATGTGAAGATGTTGGTTTGGTTAAAATGGACTTCTTAGGTATAAGAAACTTATCTATCTTAGGCAGCGCCGTTAACATCATTAAAAAAACCAAGGGTATAGAAATAGACTTGGGCACGATACCGCTTAATGACAAAAAAACCTATGACTTAATGTCCAAAGGTGACACTATGGGCATGTTCCAACTGGGCGGCTCAGGTATGACCAGGTATCTTAAGGAACTAAAGCCCACGAGCATAACCGATGTTATGGCTATGGTAGCTCTGTTCCGCCCTGGTCCGATGGAGTCACTACCTGAATTCATTAAGCGAAAACACAACCCCAAGGCGATAAGCTATCTAGACCCCAGATTAAAAGATATCTTGAAAGATTCTTACGGTATCATCACATACCAAGACGACGTTCTGATGATAGCTGTCAAGCTGGCCGGCTACACCTGGGAAGAGGCTGATAAACTACGTAAGGCTATGGGTAAAAAAATACCCAGAGAAATGGCCCGACAAAAAGAAAAATTCATCTCCGGCTGTGTGGTTAACGGACTCAGCGAAAGCAAAGCCAATAAATTATGGGAATTAATAGAGCCTTTTGCGGCCTATGGTTTCAATAAAGCCCACGCCGCCTCCTACGGTATAGTGGCCTACCAAACCGCTTACTTAAAAGCTAATTTTCCTACTGAATTTATGGCAGCCTTAATGACAGCCGAATCAGGTAATTTGGATACCGTGGCTCAGGCTGTAAATGAGTGTAAAAGGATGAATATAGTCGTATTACCACCTGATGTGAATGAAAGCTTAGCCACCTTTACAGTGGTGAGTGACGGCTGTATACGCTTTGGCTTATCAGCTATAAAAAATTTGGGCGCTCAAGTGATAGACGCTATTATCACCGAACGAAAATCCGCTGGCCAATTTACTTCCTTGGCAAGCTTTATGGAAAGAACCGCCCGCCGAGAATTCACTAAAAAATCATTAGAAAGTCTGATAAAATGCGGCGCCTTAGATAGTCTTCATGACGAACGAGGTCAGCTGTTGGCGGCGATGGATACCTTGTTGGCTCATGCCAAAAAATCCCAACAAGCCAAGGCCGCGCAACAATCCAGCTTGTTTGCAGGAAAAATCAACGATCTTGGTTTAAATCTTAACTTGCCAAAAACCAAAGCTACTGACCCGCGAGATAAACTGTCATGGGAAAGAGAACTACTGGGCTTATATGTCACTGAGCATCCTTTCCGTCAATTCGCTTTAAATTTAACAAACATCTTCACGCCCATAAATGAAATAGAACTATTGAATAATGAGGTCTCACTGGTGGCGGCTGGGCTAATTACCACCACTAAAGTGGTGACCACGAAAAAAGGTGATCAGATGTTATTTGCTGGTTTGGAAGACCTGACTGGCAACACTGAACTTATAGCCTTCCCTGACACTTACCGCTCTGAAGGAAATAAACTAATGACTGATTCCATAGTTTTGGTTCGTGGACGCTTAAGCTTAAGAAACGGGGAGAAAAAAATAGTCATACAATCAATCTTAAAGCTGAATGACCCTGACCAAGCGGCCGATCAAGCAAATAAATGGCTAAATGTTTACTCGGGTAAACCAGTTCAGCCAGATATGGTTGAGGCTGAAAATAGCCTGACTATTGCCTTACCAGCAGATGTTAGCAACGATACTTTTGAAGAATTAAAATCAATCCTAAAAAATAACCATGGCTCGCGGCCAGTGATCCTGGAAGTAAAGCAAGGCGGACAAATAAGGCGAATAGCCACAGACTATAAGGTCGAGGCTACGCCAGAGTTAATTGAGCGTTGTCATTCATTACTAGGTAAATCAAGCTTACCCTACAGCCACTGACCTAACCGGGTTAACAAAATTCTGCTATAATATAAGACGCTTTTACAGTAGACTTTATGACCAGAAATTTGCCACCGACCGACAACACCATCGGCACCAAAAGACCGATGCGTCGTATTGTCATAAGTTTTATAACCGCTGTCATAGCAGTTGGGCTTTTGGTGCTTTATTATTCATTAGCCAGGGCTACTATAACCCTAGAAGTGGCTCCTGATAGCAC
>CAZRDN010000111.1:0-2516 GCA_964598875.1 uncultured Gammaproteobacteria bacterium | reverse complement strand
CGGCCAAAAGTGGCATTAAGGAACCATATCTATCCTGTCCGACCTTATCGTATTGATTAACCGCCACTAAACCAGGAAACTCACTTTTATATTCTGTTACGAATTTATCAAACTCAACTGATAAATGTCCGGTTACAATAATTACTTTTTTTATACCTGCTGCGTAGATATGTGCTAACAAATAATAAAGAAATGGCTTAGCCGACACTTCAATCAAGTGCTTGGGTTTACTTAAAGATAATTCCTTCATTCTGGTGCCGCGACCGGCGGCAGCTATGATTATCGGGGGAATATTCATACCTTATATTTGGCCAATATGATTGCTTGTTTGCTACGGAAATTATGGGCTAATTGTGGGCGCTGGTCGCTTTCATGGAACTTTAAAACACTGTCTGAGACCACTACCGCACTGGTGCCATCATTTAATCGCGATTTCTTATGTCGATGGATTAAAAATATCTGCAAACGACGCGTCACATACTCTAACATATTACCCACCACACCTCCTAATAACCTTTCCAGCCAATTTGACCTATGAGCAACATTGGCCAAGGACGACAAGTTTGTGAATCTGTTGGGCAAATAAGGATGAGCCCATTTATTAGCTTGTAAAAACTCGGCAAAGATCAGTTTATCCACCAGCGGATGTAAATTAGCCAACCAATAAACCAAATAGGGATCATCCTGATAAGATAAATCTTTGATATTCAAATGATCGGCTGATAAATAGAAAGATAAGCAAATCCTATTATCTATTTTCTGCCCATGGCGCCGCCAGCCCATGATTTGCATTAAGGCTGTAACTAAAAATCTAGCTAAATATAATCTGCCAGGCCGAGTAATGATCAATAGATCTATATCGCTATCGCGCTTAGCATTATTAAACGCCAAAGTATTGGCAATAGCCACCAGCCTTATGAAAGGTAAGTGCGCAATGAGATTGGCGGCCTGCTCGGCCCGATGGCGTTTGCCAATTGACCAACGAGCACGTTTTAACCTTTCTTCTGCATAAGAGACTGAATCGCTTAATTGCCAAAAGCCGCGTTCGCTTTTAACAAGAGACTTTGCTTGCAACGACTCCAAGGCTTCAGCCACCTCCTGCGGCGTGACTGTAATAGTTTCGCCTGGTTCACACCATAAAAAATACCAACACTCAAATGTAGTCAATGGCTGCTGTTGCCAATCAAACCAACTAAGCGTTCGGAGAATTGCCTGCTCAAGTAGCTTCATAACTTTTAATCAAAAACGAAACCGGCGTGCTATTTTATACATTACATAAGGCAGGCTCCGAAAAATTTCATCAAAAGTACCAGGCTCCTCAAAATAAGTTCCACCCCAACCCATCTTAAAACGAGAGAATCCCGACCAACTTGATAAACTACCATCTCTGGGCTGTACCCCCCACATATCATAACTAAGGCAGCCAGCCTCCTGAACCAGGCGCATGGTTAGACCATGAAGTAAATATGGCGCCATTAACTCCTTATGATCTCTGCTGGAAGCGCCATGTAAATAAGTGACCTGCTTATTGTCTGCCACAACCAGGCTGGCGGCCAATAATTTATTCTGATGTTCAACCAAGGCTAAGCGGCAAGCTATTTTATCGGTAGTAAGAGGCTCTTGCCCAAAAAGCTCAAGCATACCTTCATAATGTCTGGACTGATGGGTACTAAAACCTTCACGCCCAGCAGTAGCTTGCAGTAATTGCCAAAAATTTTTAAAGTCTCCTGCCCCGCCCCAGCGAAATTTTAATCCTTTACGTTCAGCCAAACGCATATTATATCTGGTTTTCTCATGCATGCCAGACAGAACCTCAGAAAAATCACGCGCCAAATCAACTATGGCGGTGGCGCGAGGATTAACGTCTTTTACTTTTTTAATCTTTTCCAGTTTAAACCTTGGCTCCAGTCGTAAAAACAATGATCTGTCCTGCTTTAAATAATCACTTAAACTTCTCAGGGCTTTATTCTGCTCATCGGTTCCCAATTCTGAATTAAAGATCGGCCCCTTAGGAGCAAACCAATAATGAAAACCTGCGGGTAAGCCTGAGCGTACCAACAGACAAAGACCGGTCACTTGATTATTTAGCCTGTAAGCTAGCACCCTAGCCTTATTTCCTGAATACTCCTGGAATTGCAACCAAGCGGGTGTTTGCAAAAAAAGGCCAGAGCGAGCTGGCTGGGATAAAATAAAGTTCCAGTGCTCCTCTTGGCTTAACACTTCACCCCACATAAAAATATTATTGCCGCCCTAAATACTTTAAGGCAAATTTTATTTTGTCAGACAAACTCTCTCCTTGGTCTTTGGTTTCTTTTACTGCTTGCCTGGCTTCAGCTAAGGAATAACCCAAGCCAATAATGGCTTCCACTAAAGTCGCGTCATCTCCCGTGGTTTTGCCAGAGCTGGCAATGACTTCCACTTTATCCTTAAGCTCTGTGACCACACGTTCCGCGGTTTTTTTACCCAAGCCGTGAATTCGGTGTAGGCCAGCCGCATCATCGCGGGCCACCGCTTGC
>CAZRDN010000110.1:0-2517 GCA_964598875.1 uncultured Gammaproteobacteria bacterium | reverse complement strand
ACATAACCGTACAGCTATCACTGGTATGTACGCAACCAGGAGAATTCCAGTTATTCACAAAGGCTCCATCTGTCTCGTATTGCAGTGACAAAGTAACTTGAGTACCTGCTGGGAACACAGCTGAACCGCATAATTCAGGGGTTACGGTCGGGGCGTTTGGCGATAAACAACCAATTCCAGGGGGATTACTAGTGATTATTACCCGTGATGAATAAGGAGCGTGCACATCAGGGCGAACATATGTAGTATATACTGTAAATTTTACTTTTTTATATATATCCGTTTTGGGTACTACCCCAGCAGCAAAACCACCTGTCGCTCCTAATATGGCTACGCTTACTAAAGTTTTTGTACCAAGGCTTAGTTTGGTCTTGGTTTTAGTAGCTACTGCCGTCTGTGTAGGTTCATTTATATTTGGCATATGAATTAGCTATTTAATGCTTATTAATTAAATTTAAGTTAATAATTATTAATAAAAAAATAACCAAGCATAAGTAGCTTGGCTCTTGCTTATTTTCTCCTCCAATAGAGATTGGATATATGACTAGCCCGTAGACTCATAACCAACAAATCAATTATAGCACATAAAACTGCTTACGTCAAAGACTTTTCTCCAGTCCACTCCATTATTACCTTCTTAACATCATCCACATCTACTACGGTCATGCCTAATTTTTCTAGCTCCGTTTCCAATTGTTCTCGCTCCCTCGCAATCTTTTCTCGCTCTAACATAGAACCTTGAAGGGCGCGGGCATCCAGCTCCTGTATCTTGCTCCATAGCGAAGCCAGTTTAAGGTTTTTAGCCCTAGCTGCGCCGTGCAATGCCCCGACTATGCCCTGATGAATATGCGAGACCTTTACCATAGCCGCGGCTTCATCAATTACATCAATAGCCTTATCAGGTAAGTGCCTATTTTTAATGTACTTGGCCGCCAATTCTGCGGCGGCTATTATAGCGCCATCAGTAAATTCAACATGATGATAATCTTTATATTTATCCTTAACTCCTTGCAAGATTATGACAGTTTCCTTAATCGATGGTTCAAGTACTTCCACTACCTGAAAACGCCTTTCTAAACTTTCATCTGTCTTAATATACCGTTCGTATTCATTCGTTGTGGTAGCCCCTATCAGTTGTAAATCACCGTGCGCTAAGGCTGGTTTTAAAATATCAGAAAAATTCACCGAGCCCTCTGTGCCGTGTGATTGAATAACGGTATGAATTTCATCAATGAATAATATGATACTCCTACCCGCCGTGGATAACTCTTGCACCAAACGCTTAGCCCTCTCCTCAAATTCACCGCGATATTTTGTACCCGCCAACAAAGCAGCCACTTGAAGTGCCAACATACGTTTACCCCTAAGTACGTCAGGTACATTATCAGCCACAATACTTTGAGCTAAACCCTCTACCACAGCGGTTTTACCTACACCAGGTGAGCCCACTAAGATGACATTATTCTTGGTGCGCCTGGATAATACTTGGGCTAATTTAATGACTTCTCGTTCTCTGCCAACGACCGGGTCTATTTTCCCGTCTCTGGCTAATCGAGTGAAATCAATGGTATAGGAATCTAAGGTGGGTGTGGGAGAGGGTGAAAAAACCTGGCCAACTCCACCGGCAGATTTAGTCCTTTGCCAGAAATAAAATAAAAGCGATATAAATGTGAAAGTACCAAAGGCGTATAGAACAGTTTCCATAAACTAATTATAGCATTTAAGCACAAGCTTGGTTAATTAAACAACTCACGCCCTGTCTGCCAGTATCCAGGCTCGCCTAATTTATCACGAGCAAAGTACCACCACTCCACTCCCCACAAATAAGCCTCGGGAAAACCAGTGGCCCGAAAATCGGCCACATTCTTTTTAAACTGCTCCAGGCTTAATGAATTTTGTACTTCTGCCAAACTTAACGATCTTAAACCTTGTGGCGCCCAAGGCTCCAGCTGCAACTCACTCACAATTACCTTATCTACGAACGGGGAAACCAAAGCCGCTTTCAAACGATAATAATAAGCTGGCCAGGGATAAGTATAATAACCAAATACCGGATTCCAAGTCACACGATAAAAAGTGGCACCTTGCTCATCAGCTAACACAGCTGTCTCCCACCAAGCCGACAATTCACCCGAATCAGTCAATAATACAGGACGGGTACTATCCAGCGAGCGCAATAAGACCAGCTCTTGCTCCAACCTGTGCTTATTTGGCTGCAAACAAGCACCATAAGCAAACAGAGGTTCATTTTCCAATTGCCACCTGATGATGGCCGACTCGGACTTATAATGTTCTACTACTGCTCTTAGCATTTTAAATTGCCTGGAAACAGCTTCATCTGTCCGCCAACCCTTAAGCCACCCTGGGTCGTGACACTCTGGCCAACGCGGTAATTTACGCCCTACCGCCAGGGTAATGGTGGCCCCTGAGGCTTTAATTTGTGATATAAGATTATCCAACTCGGTGAAATTATATTCACCTGGCTGAGGTTCTATTTCGTTCCAATTGGCTTGTAAA
>CAZRDN010000109.1:0-2535 GCA_964598875.1 uncultured Gammaproteobacteria bacterium | reverse complement strand
GTGTACCCAAGGGTGCTCGGTGAATACACAGGGGTGTTTTGCTGTCACCGCCTTTATCCACATAGGTTAGACCAAAGCGTTTAGGTTGGGCAAAATCAACCTGATTAGTGGCAATAGTGAATTCACGTCCAATAGAGCTCCAGACCTGGACGTCTATTTTAGGTCCGTAAAAAGCCGCTTCGTTAGGCACTTCCACATAATTCACGCCGCTCTTTTTTAATACCTCGCGTACCATGTCCTCGGTTTTTAACCAGAGCTGTGGTTCGTCCACGTATTTTTTGCCTAGTTCTTTGGGGTCGTGGGTAGAGAAACGCATCACATATTTGTCTAGACCAAATAGTTTAAAGTAGTTCACGTACATATCATTAACCGCTTTAAATTCCTCAGCAAACTGTTCAGGGGTGCAGTAGATATGAGCATCGTTCATGGAAAGCATGCGAACACGCATTAAACCGAATAGTTCTCCAGACTTTTCATAGCGATAAACCGTGCCATATTCAGCCAGCCGCCAAGGCAGATCGCGATAACTCTTAGGCTCAGCTGCGTAGACTTGATGATGGTGTGGGCAGTTCATGGCTTTTAAATAATAGGTCGTTTGGTTGCCCTCTTCATCCATTACCAGTGGTGGAAACATGCTTTCAGCATAATAGGGTAGGTGGCCAGATGTTTTGTACATACTTTCTTTGGCAATATGTGGAGTACGTATGATTTTGTAGCCCGCTTTAAATTCGGTTTCTTTACCCAGCTTTTCCAGCTCTTCTGTTAAGACTGCCCCATTAGGCAGCCAGAGCGGTAGACCTGGGCCAACATAATCAGAGAAGGTAAAAAGCTTTAATTCTTTTCCTAATTTGCGGTGATCTCTTTGGGCAGCCAACTCTCGGTTTTTTAAGTGTTCAGCCAAGTCTTCTTTAGTTTCAAAAGCCAGGCCATAAATACGAGTAAGCATTTTATTCTTTTCGTCCCCTCGCCAGTAAGCGCCAGCCAATCTATCCAACTGCCAAGAGCCATTTTTTATTTCTTTCATATTTTCAACATGACCACCGCGGCACAGGTCAGTGAAGTTGCCTGATGTATAAGTGGTTAATTTTTGCCCTTCTTCGGAAAACTCTTCTATTAGCTCAGTCTTATAGGGATTATCTTTAAACATTTTTTTAACATCCTTGACTGACTGTTCTTCGCCTTTAAACTCAGACCAGCTTGGTAGTAGCTCTTTCATTTTTGCTTCAATGCGAGACAAATCTTCCTCACTAACCTTATCTTTGCCAAAATCAAAATCGTAATAAAAACCCTCTTCTATAGCTGGCCCAATGGTGCGCTTAGCACGCGGGTACAATTCTAAAACAGCCGCGGCTAATAAGTGGGCCAGTGAGTGTTTTTTTGATTCTAGTGATGATGGCATAGTTTTATAAAATAAATAACCCAAACGAATATAATCGTTTGGGGTCCCGCAACCTGCAGGACGGTTCCACCCAAATTGCCCCGCTGCCGAGCGGGACCGCTTACTAATTGCTTGTACGTTTAGGCCTTAAGGGCACTTAAAGTTGGCAGTTGGTGGTTGCCACAATCGCGTACATTTTCAGATTAGGCTTTACAGCTCTTAGAGTCAAGTTACTGAATCTTTAAAGTGATATGCTCTTCTACAGTAGGTACGCTCTTTACCCAAAAAGGGTACAGATCGATATTCACATTTTTAACACCAGGAAAACCAGCAAAGTAGTTTTCTACTTCTTCTGGGGTTCGTCCCAATAGGTCGCTGGTTTTAAATACTAGCCCCGGATCCGTGATTATTACCTGAGCCAGGAATTTAACTCGTAGCAGCGCACTGGTTAGGTCGCCAGCTAGAGTATCTATGCTGACAGCTAAACTGTCTTGTTCTAAGTTAAGGATCTTTTTACCAGACGTCACATCGTTTTCCAGTTTGGACTTGGCATTTTCCCTTAACTTGTCAGTGTCGTAGAATACCGCTGATACTTTTACAGTAACCGTGTAGTTGAACTGATTGTTTTTTGAGCCTGCCGGAACATCCGATTCAGCTTTGGTCACCTCACTATCATAAACCACACTTAAGCTGCGTCTGTTCTCCGGCAGTTGTTCGCGTAAGTTAGACAAGGCCTGCGGGATCAGAATGTCTGTTAAACCTTTCCTAGCCTGATCCAGGTCAACCGGTGTAATCTCCGTGGAGCCTGCCTTAGGTAGCCGTCTCATAGGTTCGGTTGATTCAGCATAGATTGCTTCTTGTAGAGCAGCTCTTAAGCCAGGGATGGTAAAGCGGGTGGGGGCTATAGCACTGGCTTCGCCTGGCTGATCTGCTATGACCGATACATTTTCCAGTTGTCCGTTAGCGGGCACAGTGACCGTTTCAGTTAAGCGGAAAAGGATACCCTGAGGAGAAAGCAGGCGAGTGGTGGCAATCAGGGTTTGAGGTGCAGAATGACTACTAATTAGATTAACAACACCAGAGGCTTTTTCCTCCAATTCGCCTGAGGGGCTGGCGGCAAAGGACTTGCTTTGAGTAAGTTCTGTTTCCATAATGGT
>CAZRDN010000108.1:0-2548 GCA_964598875.1 uncultured Gammaproteobacteria bacterium | reverse complement strand
ATGCCCCGGCCCTAAAAGCTGCTGATATCGGTGTGGCCCTGGGGTCTGGTTCGGATGTGGCTAAAGAAGCTTCTGATATGGTTTTGTTGGATAATAATTTTAATTCAATTGTGGCGGCGGTGGAGGAAGGCCGTACCATTTTTCAAAATATAAGAAAGGTAGTACTTTATTTAATTTCCGATAGTTTTTCTGAGGTCATTTTAATGTGTGGGGCTTTTGCTGTGTCATTTGCCGCCAATGAACCTTTAGCTTTACCGATTTTAGCTACGCAGATTTTATGGATTAATTTCGTATCCGATACCTTTCCGGCAATCGCCTTGGCTGCGGACCCGCCCAATGAAGCGGTCATGGCTCAGCCACCTATACAAAGGAATGAACCGATTTTGGATAGTACTCGCCGCATACTAATTGCCATAGTCAGCGCCACTAAAGGCCTTGGTTCCCTGGCTTTATTTTTGATTTTATTATGGCTGGGTCATGAAATTGAATATGTCAGAACTATTATTTTTACGGTGATGGCACTTTCGTCGCTGGCCATAATCTTCAGTTTAAAACATTTACATCATTCAATATTCAACCGCTTAACCTGGAACAATCACAAACTGACCATTGCTGTGGCCTTTAGTTTGTTATTGCAATTGCTGGTAGTTTATTTGCCCTGGGGACATAAATTTTTCCACACCGTACCCTTGAATTCCAACGATTGGCTGTTGGTATTGGCCTTACCTCTGGTATCTGTGGCGTTATTGGAAGTGGTTAAGTACTTAATGTGGCGGCGTCAGATAGTGACCAGAACAACGTAAAAAGCCCAGGCTTGTGCCCATTATTCAAGGATGTTACTTTTGGCAAGGAATGTCGTAGTATATAAGTGAGAGGGATAAATATTTATTTATTAATTAACCCTTGTCCAACTAGGCCAAGGTATAAAGAAAGGTTATTTTTATGGACGGTGAAAATATGAGCGCTTGGCGCCAGCCTAAAGCCATGCTATCTCTGGTCGGTATCGTGTTGCTGGCCGGTATAGTTACGGTTGCGCTGTTGCGTGACCGGATAGTTAATGTGCCTCAGTGGCAAGTGAACGTAACGGGCCAAGGTAAGGCAACTTATCAGCCAGACACAGCCGAGGTTACCATTGGTGTGCAGGTAGATAGGGCTTATTCTGCTGAGCTCGCCATGAAGCAGTTAAACGATAAAATGGATAAAATAATTGCCGCGGTCAAAGCAGCCGACGTGCCGGCGGAAGATATTACCACTCAGAATTTTTCCTTGTATCCGCAGTACGATTACCGTGATGGTGTACAAACCTCCGGTGGCTACAGCGCTAATCAGCAAGTGGTAGTTAAGGTAAAGAAGCTTAATGAATCAAAGGAAAAGTTAGCCAAAGTGATTGGCGATGCCACTACTGCTGGCGCTAATCAAATAGTGGGTGTGAACTTCTCAGTCTCAAATCTGGAGGATTTGAAGCAGCAGGCCCGCATTAAAGCCATTCAAGATGCTCGCGGCAAGGCAGGTTCGCTAGCTGACGCGGCTGGTGTACGGTTGGGCAAGGTTGTCGGCTGGTGGGAAAATGTAGTACAAGCCCCTGGACCGCAATATTACGGCGAGAAAGCTTATGGTATGGGTGGAGGTGGCGGCAGTTCACCCACAGTTCCCGCTGGTGATCAGGAGATAGTTGTGGAGGTAACCGTGAATTATAAAGTGAAGTAATAATACTTATAAATACTCCCTGAGCTTGACTAAGGCTCGGGGAGTATTATATTATCCTAATTACCTATGACTCACTGCTTCACCACCAGCTCTAATAATAACCGGAACCCTTAGGAACCGGCGTATTTTACTTTACCTCTTTCATACCAGCCGGTTCCCAAGAACCGGTTTTTAGTTTATGGGACTAGGGCTCTGGGGTAGTTCAATGGTAGAACGCTGCACTGTTAATGCAGATGTTGGAGGTTCGAATCCTCCCCCCAGAGCCATGGCTCCATTTTATCGGAAGACCAATAGGCATAGGGTATTTGTGAGACCTAAGTCGGTTCGAGTCCTAGTCCTAGGCATTAGTTCGAGTCTTAGGGCCGTTCCTGAAGAATTTGATCTAAGTTTATAAATTTAAAGCCAGCCCCAAGTTGGTATAGTTTTCATCAAATTGTCTTGACAATTATCATATATTTAGTATAAGGTTGGCTCATAAAATTATATATAAAACAATTACAAAAGAGTGTTACTTTAATGGTATAATATAGATGTTATGAAAATAGCAGTTTTGACATATCATACTAATAATATTAGGGAATACGGTTGCTTAAGTGAAAAAAATAAAAGGAAATACGCAAAAATTCATGGTTATGATTTTATAGTTAGTTATAAATCATTAGATGATAGTAGGGCGGAAGCGTGGACTAAAATATTACTTATAAAGCGACACTTAAAGAAATATGATTGGATTTTTTGGACCGATGCTGATTCTCTAATTATGAATATGAAAATAACCCTAGAGAGCATTATTAAAAAACATGAAGATAAATCTATGATTTTGACACGCGGCGTTTCAAGC
>CAZRDN010000107.1:0-2615 GCA_964598875.1 uncultured Gammaproteobacteria bacterium | reverse complement strand
AGTCATGATGTTTAAGTCTAAGTGACCAGCGCCGGGGCTACAGTGAAAAGTACCATGGTAGCAGCCACGATGATCGTCAGTATTAACCAAATTACCTTATTGTGCCGGCGTTTGGACATAGCCATACTACTTTAGCAAAATTAAGCGGCTAACCACAAGTTTGTGTTATAATTTTAATAAGTTATGTTCCATAAGGGTTTTTGGTTGACCATTACATCAAAATTCTTCTTGCTAGCCGCCTTAGCAGCCTTATTAGCAGTGGGGTATGGGGTGACCAAAAGCGCTATTAGAAGAGCCGAGATCGAGCGTGAGGTGGCGGCCTTGCGATCCGAGATAGCAGAGCATCAATCAAAAAGCGAACAGCTAAGTCAGCTGATAGATTATTTAGGCACTGAGGAATACAAGGAAAGGGAGGCTAGATTACAATTCGGTTTACAAAAGCCTGGCGAAACAGTGGTTATTATCCCTAATGAGGGTGAAGAGACCAAAGAAGGCGCTGGGGCGGGTGATAATAAGACTAATTGGCAGCGTTGGTTAGATTATTTTTTGGGGTTGAATTAAACATATGTCCAAAAAGAACCATAAAAAAATAACTAAAAAAGCAAGCAGCCCCAAGAGAGTATCTATTCGTAAGGAGGAAGCCTTAAAAGCTCGCTTAGCTGAGGAGGTGGATGCTTTGGTGCAAACGACGCCTAAAACAGCCGCGCCTGAAGCTGGTTTACCACCGGATAAGCAAAAGATCAGGCAAGAGCTTTTGGCTGAGATCGCCGCGCTTGATAATGAACCAACACCAGTGGTTAAAAAAACCAAGCCAGGTAAAGAAACCGCCTCACCGCCAGCACTGCCCAATGAACCTGCGGCAGCGAGCACGCCAGCTACCCCGAATACAGCGAGTGCGCCACTTAAACCAGTTGTTGAGCAAGCAGAATTGAAAGTCAGGTTAAAGCTCAGACGCTTTCATAAAAAATTATGGTTTCTCTTGCCGGTCATGGCTGTGATCATCTATGGTGGTTTTAATATCTTACGGCTGGATAAAATGTATCCGCTGGTAAGCAGCTACTTACCATGGCCTGCAGCTATAGTGAACAATAAGATAATTTGGCTGGATGAATTACATCGCGAAACCGCCTTGGTGGCTAAGTTTGAGATCAGTCCAAAGCCAGAGGAATTGGCTATTAATCATTTGTTCGAGGAGCAGATAGTTGAAGAAAGCTTTCAAAAATACAATCTGAATTTGCCACCTCAAGCGCTAATTGAACAACTAAACACCTTCATCACGGAATTTGGCTCGGAGCAAGCTTTTGTTGATTATCTTGAGGCTAATTATGGCCTGACTCGTGATGAATTTTCTAAATATATCTTATTGCCCTATTTGCGGCGTCTGACCTTGCAGGAATATTTGAGTCATAATCCCAAAGAGTCCGCGGTGGCTGAAGAGCGCGCGAGACAAATAAAACAAAGTATTGAGAGTAATGAAATCAGTTTTAGTGAAGCGGCCAGCCGCTACAGCGATGATGTGGTGAGCGCTCAAGCTGGTGGTAGCTTAGGTTGGTTTACTTGGGGTGCGATGATACCAGAGTTTGAAGCTGCCTTACGGAGTTTGGCAGTGGGTGAGATCAGTGCACCAATCAGGAGTGCTTATGGTTATCATCTGATCCGCTTGGATGAAGTCGAAGGCCCAAGGCCAACTAATCATGATGATAGCAGCTTAGGCAGTGTGCAGGCCTCTCATATATTCATTTTGGTACTTAATTTTGACAGTTGGTTGGAAGAACAAAAAAAGACCTTGGCCAAAGTCTTGTTGGTACCCTTGAAAAATTAAGTGGAGCCGAAGGTGGGAATCGAACCCACGACCTACGCGTTACGAATGCGTTGCTCTACCAACTGAGCTACTTCGGCTAGTGAGGAATGAGACAAAGTACTGCTTAGTCTAATTCCGAGCGCCGCCGATGGCCAGGCAGCCTGACTTCGGCAAATTAGGGCGCTGGAGCGGGTGAGGGGAATCGAACCCCCGTCTTAAGCTTGGGAAGCTTACATACTGCCATTGTACTACACCCGCTTGGTGAAGCGAGACTATTATAACCAGCCTGAACTTAATCAGCAAGAATAAAAGCCAAGATAAGGCTGAGCTGAAATTAACTATAATTTGTGATATAGTTACAAGGTAAATATGGCTTTAATAGAGTTCCGTAACATTTCCAAACATTATCCTGGGCAAACCATTGCCTTGGATAAAGTCACGCTTAATATCGAAGCTGGTGAATTTGTTTCCATTGTGGGCCAAAGCGGCACAGGTAAAACCACTCTGGTCAAACTACTGATCGCCGAGGAAAAACCTAGTGAAGGCCGGATATTATTAGGTGGCTGGGATATAACTACTGCCCGCAGCAGTGAGGTGCCGGTCATTCGTCGGCAAATCGGCGTGGTCTTTCAGGATTTTAAACTTTTACCCCGCCGAACCGTGGCGGAAAATGTTTCCTTTGCCTTGGAGGTGGCTGGGGTAAGCAATGACCGCATGGATGAGATAGTGCCCCAACTTTTAAAGATAGTGGGCCTGGAGCATAAGGCAGATAGATTCCCCAAACAGTTGTCAGGCGGTGAGCAGCAGCGGGTAG
>CAZRDN010000106.1:0-2621 GCA_964598875.1 uncultured Gammaproteobacteria bacterium | reverse complement strand
GCCTGATAACAGGTGCTATGTACACAGATCCAAGTGTACCCCCAGGTATATATAAGTACGGCATAGAATCGTGCTTATCCGGTGTGGGCTGTTCAGGCACAACCAATCAGCAATGGACATATTCTGGTCTGGTGACTATAACAGGTGAATCTAATACGCCAGTCGGTACTGTGCCTGTAACGCCGTCAAATCTGGAAGTTGTTAGTAAAACAGCCACCAGCATCAATCTTAAATGGCAAGATAATTCCACTAATGAGGATAAATTCAATATTGAGCGCAAGTTGACCAGTTCAGCTGATTGGTCAGGTTCATTAAGCGTGCAGCTGCAGGGTGCCAATATAACCACTTATACAGATACGGCCGTGACCGCGGGCACCACTTACGATTATCGCGTGCAGGCTTGTTTGTCAGGCATGGGTTGTTCTGGTTACACATATTTAAGTGGTGTGACCGCTGGTACCACTCAGACCCCAGTCACTGCGCAATTGGTCACTGTTAAAACCTTGAGCGGTCAGATAATTCCTTCAGGTATGGTGGCTTTTGTGAAAGATGGAATCGTTATGAGTGCATATTTTAATAATTCATCCAGCGCCCAAACCTATTTGTTGGCAGGTAATTATAATATGCAGCCCAGTTTCCCTGGAGTAAATAATTCCGGCATACAATTGAGCGGTTCAGGTGTTCAAGAGAATCAGTTGGCTATGGGTACGACAAGTACTACTATTTTCGTAACCTTGCCTGTTCGTTTACCTGTGAATGTAATGGTAAGAAACAATAACAACGAAGCCTTATCAGAAGCTCGAGTAGAGGTAGGAGTCAGTGATAGTAACATCTATGCTGCTGCCCAAACTGACGCGCTGGGTTCTGCTTGGTTACAATTGCCACCAGGCTCATACCAAGGATTGGTAATCAAGGCTGGTTATTTGGCTAAAGCAATTAATTTGACCGTGACGGCCGCTGGTGCGGATTTGTTAGTCCAACTTGAGCCTTTGACCATTAAAGTCACAGGTAAGGTTTTAGCTGGCAGCAGCCCGGCAGCTAAAGCCGTGGTCAGGGCAGTTAATACACAAGATAATGCAGTGGTGATAGTAAATTCTGATGACGCTGGGCAGTATTTGATTTCCCTTAAGGCCGGCAAATGGCAGTTGTATGCTATTGCTGAAGGATATAATCGGGGTGATGGCGGGGAAATTGAAATAACTAGCGGCATACAAACTAAAGATATTACCTTAGGCAGCCCAGTGGAATTGATCTCGTCCAGCGCCAATATCATACCCACAGTCAGCGTTACTGTGACGGCAGCTGATCTAGGTGTCAGGGTAGGTTTGCCAGCTAACTCTTTGGGTAGTGGTTCATCCGCTTCAGTGAGAATTCGCCAGAGCACTCATAGTGTCGCTACCGCTGTAGCTACACCGTTGCCTGGTAGTGTTAGGGAAGTGACGGCTTCAAGCGGTGGTCAGAGCATCACTGCTTTAGCTAGCGCCGCCTCTTTGGAATTTGATTATACAGATGCAGATTTGGCAAGCTTAGGCGCCACTAGTGGTAATATGGCCAATTTGAAATTAGCTTATTGGGATACCAGGCTTAACGATTGGATAGTGTTAGACAGCGTGGTTGATACTACCAATCGCAAGGTTAGGGCAGTGGCCAATCATTTCACTTTATTTGCCATAGTCTTACCTTTCTTAGCCCAACCGGCTGCAGCTGAAAGTACAGCCACTCCACCGGACACAGCTGCTTTAAGCCAATCAATGGATGAGCGGGTTGCTCAATTTGCCGCCATTTTAGCCGAAGGCACCAAGGTTTATGTCTCCGGTCCAGAGTCTTTGGCTACTAGTGTTAATAAGTCACGCGATGAGTCTTTAGAAAAAAAATATAATGACGATATCGTATCACGTGTAGTTGGTAGCGATAATATTACCACTGGTGCGAGAGCTACTATTTTGAACTTTGTCACTTATGGCACGACCTCTACCTTAACGCTCGGGGCTGGTGAGCGCGGTGGAGTAGTAGCCAGCTTCCGGGCGGCTTATGGCCACTTGCCTAATTCTGAATATGAGTGGCAAGAGGTTTTAAAAATAGCCAATGGCCGTTGGCCCGGCACTCTTTTACAAGACAGAGAGCAGTCAATGAAAGCAACCTTCCAAAAAATTTATCTAAGAGAAGCTGTAGTCACGAACTCTAATGATAGCGCTGCGCTTGCTATAATGGCCTATGGCTTAAGAAGCGCCAAAAGAAATCTGACTTCGGAAGGAGCAGCTATAATTACCTTCCGCGGCGTCTATGGCTATAGCCCAACTTCATCAACTGATTGGGACGCGGTCAGGGCCATAGCTTATTCCGGCGCTAAGCGATAATTAATGTGAAAATTTTTTCCGCCATTTCTAATCGTTTAGAAAGAAAGCTAGCCTTATTACTTTCTTTGGTAGCCTTGTTAGCCCTGACTGTTTTGGGTTGGTTAGCTATTCGTACCGTCACTTCCGCGCGTCAGCAAAATGTGGCTGAATTGGAATGGCAGTTGACCAATCAATCAGTTGATCGTTTGCGTAAGTTTATTGATGACAAAATCGAAAATTTCCGAATCGTGGTGGCCGATCCTAATGTGAGCGCCATTGGCTACG
>CAZRDN010000105.1:0-2629 GCA_964598875.1 uncultured Gammaproteobacteria bacterium | reverse complement strand
GAGCTGGCCACAGTCCATTAAGGCTGTGCCCTTGAGCGCAGTCATGGCAAAATTCCCCCAGTTGGGCAGGGATATTACAATCTGGGCAATGTAATTGTCTTGGGTAAGTAAGAGAGGCTAAGCAGGTAGGACAGCACCAATTACCTAGTTGCCCGCAGTTTAGGCAGGTTTTAGGAAAGAGTGCTTCACGTAACCAATACCAAGCTTGTCTTATTATAGAGTAAGAGGATTGAGTAAGAACGTTGGTTTCGGTTGGCATATGGTTAGTTGCTTACTCTTGCTCCGGCAGTTACTTTAATTCAACCTCTCCTTTTTTAACTGTGACGGTGATTTTGGCAGGGCTTGCGATTTTTCCATGCAAGAGCAAGGCTGTGAGCGGATCCTCCACTTTATTAGTAAGGAAGCGTCTAATGCCGCGAGCGCCTTCGGTCGGCGAGAAAGTAAGACTGGCAATGGTTTTGGCTGCGTTCTTACCCAGACGCAAACTAATATTCATTTTTTGTGCCTTGAGCCGGTTGTTGATATCGGTTATTTGTAGTTTTACTATTTCCGTAAGGTCTTTTTCAGTTAACGGATTAAATACAGTAATGCCATCTAATCTGTTCAGGAACTCAGGACGGAAAAATCTTCGTACCTCAGCGAGTAGCTGTTCTTTTGTCTCTTGCCATTGCTGGTGCCAGTCAGATTTTTTATTGGTGTCGTCTGCAGCAAAGCCTAGCCTAGCCTTATCAGTCAGCTCTTTGAGCCCCAGGTTAGACGTCATGATGATTATGGTGTTTTTAAAATTTACTTGTTTACCAGCCGCGTCCGTTAGATGGCCCTCATCTAAGAGCTGGAGCAATAAGTTAAAGACATCAGGGTGTGCTTTTTCCACTTCATCAAACAACACAACGGATGATTGTTTGCGCCGAACGATATCCGTGAGTTTATTTGAATCTTTATAGCCGACATAGCCTGCTGGTGCACCTATTAGTTTGGAAACATTAAAGCCTTCGTAAAATTCCGACATGTCTAATCTAACCAAAGCGGCCGGGTCATTAAAGACTATGTCGGCGACGGCTTTGGCTAATTCGGTCTTGCCTACACCGGAAGGGCCAAGGAACAGCAGTGAGCCTAATGGTCTGTTAGGATTACTAAGTCCGAGACGTCCGCGTCGGATAGCTCGCGCGACCGCTGTTATCGCCTCTGTTTGCCCAACTACGCGCGCGGCCAACTTCTTTTCTAAGCCCACCAGCTTGGTTTTTTCCTCAGCCATCATCTCAGTTATTGGCACGCCGGTAATTTGAGCTACTACCTGGGCAATATCTGTGCGAGTTATGGTGCCTAGGCTAGCCTCTTCAGGTAGGCGATTCTTTTTTAAACCGTCTAACTCAATCTGTACACGCGCCTCTTCCTCTTTATGGGCGTTGGCCAAGGGGAAATTTTCTTCACGAACAGCCAGCTCTTTAGCTTGTTGCAGCTGTTTTAAACGAATTGTCAGTTCCTGTAGGAGTTTATTGCCGTTCCTAGGTAATTGCGAGGTGCGGACATGACTGGCGGCCTCGTCAATTAGATCAATAGCTTTGTCTGGTAAAAATTTTTCCGGTAAGTATCTTTCAGATAGAACTACAGCCGCCTCAATAGCTTCAGGTGTAATGGTTACATGATGGAATTTTTCGTAATTACCCTTAATGCCTTTTAAGACATTAAGGGTTTCCTCGGGAGTGGGCTCAGCTACCTGCACCACCTGAAAACGCCTTTCCAGTGCAGCATCTGATTCAATTGATTTTTTATATTCTTCCTGTGTGGTCGCGCCAATACAGCGCACCAAGCCTTTGGCCAGTGCTGGTTTTATGATATTGGCCAGGTCTAGCGAGCCCGGCGCAGCGCCTGTACCTACAATAGTATGTACTTCGTCAATGAAAAGAATAATCTCTGGATGAGCCTTTAGTTCATCTAGGATCTGTTTTAAGCGGCCTTCAAATTCACCGCGGTACATAGTGCCAGCTACGACCAGTCCCAGATCCAGAGCCATGATCTTTTTATCAAGTAGAAACTCAGGCACCTTGCCTTCGGTAATTTTCTTAGCCAAGCCCTCCACTATAGCCGTTTTACCAACACCGGGGTCTCCTAAGAGCAGGGGGTTGTTCTTGGTTCTCCTGCCCAAGATGTTTATCAAGCGTTGAATTTCCTTATCGCGCCCAATTACTGGGTCAACTTTAGCTTGCACGTCTGAACTTGTTAGGTCGGTACAGAAAAATTCCAAGGCAGGCGTGCCACTATCGCGTCCGCCTTCTAGTTTGGCATCGGCTGGGGCAAAAGCCTCGGTGATATCAGGGAATTTGGAAGTGCTTTTAAGTATGGCATTGACGGCCTGCTTCAAGCTCTTAGTATTAACACCCAATTTAAGCCATAAATTTTTTACTTCCAGCTCCTCACTGGTTACTAAGGCATAAAGCAGATGTTCGGTGCCGATGTATTGATGTTGTAACTGCCAGGCAATAAGCACTGAGCGCTCTACTAATTTTTTTGCAGTTAAACTGAGCTCATCGGTTAAAATATCTACCATAGCTTCTTCGCTAGGGTCTTCATTTAATAAGGAGCCCTTATATTCAATTGGCTTGGTATTTAATTTGGCATGTAACTGCAG
>CAZRDN010000104.1:0-2635 GCA_964598875.1 uncultured Gammaproteobacteria bacterium | reverse complement strand
AAATTATCAAAATTTTTCTCTTATTCTCTGCCCAAAGTTGAGCGATAATAATTCCGGCCTCAATCGTTTTCCCAAGACCCACTTCATCGGCAAGGATCGCACCACGCGCTAATGGACTATTGAAGGCATAAAGAGCGGCATGAATTTGATGAGGGTTAAGGTCAATCGTTGATTTGGCCAAAACCGAAGAAAGGCGAGCAAGATTACCGCCGGTTTTTTGTGAGATGATCTTTTCAGCAAGATATTTTCTTAAAAAAATTGACATGATGGTTACTTTATTAACTTCAAAATATCCCTTTTCTTATATCTTCTGTCACCGCGTGTACCAAAGCGGATGGCTTTAAGAATGCCCTTGTTATCCCATTTCCTCAGAGTGTTTGGGTGACAGTTTAAAATATCGCACGCCTGTTGTAGGGTGAGAATTTCCGCCGTCTTTTTGTGGCGAGCATGTTTAGGCATAAGTTAACATAACTTTACATCGAAAAATAGGCCTTGTAAAGGCTTTTTTGTGGTCTTTGTATCAACAGCTTATCTACTCAGGTCGCCCTGGACTCATCCAACGACTAGCGTCATCCCTTGAGGTACTATGACTAAGCCAATTCAAGGGTATTCAGGGGTTAAGACCCGAACCGAAGTAGAAGCCCCGCCCAGGGCCAAATATTGCCTTTACGCCCGCAAATCAACAGAGTCTGAAGAGAGGCAGGTGCTATCCATAGACTCCCAAGTCAAAGAGATGCTGCAAATGGCCGAACGGGAGGGTTTAGAGGTAGCTGAAATAAGACGCGAATCACATTCAGCCAAAGCTACAGGTGAACGGCCGGTGTTTAATGAAATCATAACTGATATCAGAGCTGGCAAGTTCAATGGGCTGTTAACCTGGGCACCGGACAGATTAGCCAGAAACGCCGGGGACCTTGGAAGTTTGGTAGATCTCATGGATCAGAAGCTTCTTTTGGAGATTAGAACTTACGGCCAAAAATTCACTGACTCCCCTAGTGAAAAATTCCTGCTGATGATTTTAGGGAGCCAGGCTAAGCTGGAAAACGATAACCGTGGTGTAAATGTTAAACGAGGATTACGTACCAGGCTAGAAATGGGCCTGTGGCCTGGCGTAGCACCTTTGGGGTATTTGAACCAAGGGCTTATGGATAAAAAATGCCAGCTAGTAATTGATCCAGCCCGGGCACCTATTATCAAGCAGATGTTTGAAAAAGTTGCTCATGAACGCTGGAGCGGCAGAAAACTTTACAATTGGCTTAAACATGAGCTGAATTTTAAAACCAGAGGTAATAAAAATCTGACGCTTTCCGGCATCTACCGCATCTTACAAACGCCATTTTACTATGGCATGGTTGAATATCCCAAGAGCAGCGGTAACTGGTATCAAGGCAAACATAAACCGATTATTAGTCAGGAGCTGTTTGATAAAGCTAATACTCAGCTCAAGCGTGACCAGATAGTCAGACAAAGCAAAGAATTCGCCTTTACCAAGCTAATGACATGCGGCAAGTGTGGCTCAGGAGTATCTGCTGAGGAAAAATATAAAACCCTAAGCGACGGCACGTCAGCTAAGTACGTCTACTACGGATGCTCACGTGGCAAAAACCGAGACTGCCACAACACGTACATAAGGGAGGAAGAGCTAATTCAGCAACTTATTAAACTAGTAGATGGCGTAAGCCTTGATGAGCTTGGTATGCGGCACACCTTAGAAGCGGAATACGCCCGGTTCAATAAATTCCAGCAAGCCATGGGTATTAGCAAACAGCCAGCAACTGCGGCTAAATCAGACGTTGATATTAAAACCTATGCCAAGTATTTACTAAGAGAAGGCAGCATAACTGAAAAACGAGAATTGCTGGCTAACTTAAGAAGCAGACTATTCTATAAAGACAAACAGATAACATTGGCATAGGCAGTATAATGCCTACCAAAGTTGTACTTGTGTCGCTTAAAAATCTATTTGTGTTTATTATATAACATATGGAAGATGCCAGCGAATCAATCCAAGAATTCAAAGATAAATATGAAAAAATCGCTCAGGATGCTAAGCGTCATCACTGGGTTCCTCAGTTTTACTTACGATTTTTTGCAGCAAATGAAGACGGTAAACAAATATATATGTATCAATCAGGGTGCAACCCACTACTAGTTGGTATTGCAGATATTGCTACAAGAAAAGACTTGTACACTTTCAAAGAAAAAGATACCGGCCAGAAAACTAGAATAATGGAGGGAGTATTTGCTGAACATGAAGGGGCTGTAGCTAGTATACTTACCAAAATAATCAGGCACGAAAATCTACCAACAAGCGAAAAAGAACGGTCGGATATTGCTGCCTTTGTTTCTTTACTGCGAGTACGCGGACCGTCATTCAGTGATTGGCTTAAGAATATGGAAATTGAACATATCAAACTGCTCCAGCAGATTCAAGCGGAACACCCAGATTCCCTCAGGGAAACATTTAAAGACGCTGGGATAACCTTCTCATCTGACGAAGAGTTTGAAGAAATGAGAAAATTTATGCATGACCCTAATAACTATTCCATCGAAATGAAGGGGGGTGAGGGACATTATTTCAAGCAGGCCATGGATTTTAGTAAGGAGATTTACCGAATTTTGATGAGTAAGAAAT
>CAZRDN010000103.1:0-2669 GCA_964598875.1 uncultured Gammaproteobacteria bacterium | reverse complement strand
GGCAACTGATTTGAATATTACCTCGGCTACTTTAGCTAGAGCATCGCCACCTTCTTCAACCAATGGTTCGATCTTTTCAAGCATTAAGAACATACGGCCGCTTTCATCCAGCTTTTTGAGTGCTTCAGCCAGTTTTTCTGTAGCTTCAGCATCAGCCGCCTTACCTGCAGCATCAGCCAGTAGTGATTGTTTTTTACCCTCAGCTTCTGCCAAAAGAACTTCTTTCTTACCATCAGCGTCAGCTTTCAGGTTAGCAAATTTTCTGGAAGCTTCACCTTCACCAATTTTAGTTTCTGATTGCTTCTTAGCATCGGCTTCAATATTTAAAGATTCTGCAGTAGCCTGTGCATTCTTTATAGTAACATTCTTCTTAGCATCAGCTTCGATTTCAAGTTTTTGCTGCTGACCCTCAGCTTCAATCACCGTCTTTTTCTTATCTGCTTCAGCTCTTTTAACAACAGTAGCTTCAAGTTCTTTTTCCATACGCTCAGCTTCTTTTTCCTGAACTTTTATCTGTGCTTCCTTACCAGCGGCATCACGTTCAGCTTCTTTGACCACCAGAACCTTTTCCTGATCTGCAGTAGCAATTTCCAGGGCTTTGTTGGCAACCGCGGTTTCTTTATCTGATTCGGTTTTGAACTTTGCTTTCTTAATATCCCTTTCCTTTTGAGCTTCGGCTACTAAAGCTTCGTTGTTAGCATCAACTACAGATGCTTCCTTTTTAGCATTACTGACCTTGATGGATGATTCTTTTTCCGCTTCAGCAACTTTGATATTAGCATCGCGCTTGGCTTCAGCCACTGCCATTTTACCTAAGGCTTCTATATAACCTTCGTTATCTGTAACCTCGTGCATTACCACGGTCACGATCTGAACACCTAGTCGTTTGAGCTCTTCAACGGATTCATCCAGCACTTTTTTGTTGAACTCATCGCGTTCGCGAAGGAGTTCTTCAATGGATGAGTTACCGATAATCGAACGGTTGTGGCCAAGTAATACAGTTTGGACCATATTCCTGACCTCCTGATCACTTTTGCCTAGGAAGTTTTCAGCTGCGTTTATCAGGTCCTCAGGTTGAGTGCTGATTTTGCAAACAGCTGAGCCTTTAACATTGATAGGAACGTTATCCTTGTTAGGAATACCTTGCTCCATTATCGGTACATCAAAAGCAGCAGTATCAATTTCCTGATAGCTTTCTACAAAAGGAACAATAATTTTACCTCCGCCGGCCAGAGCTTTAAAGCCTTTGGTGACTTTTTGTTCCTGTTGATTTGAGTCCGTAATGGTATAAGTATATTTGCGGCCGTAGAATATGCCGACTTTGCCAGGGGGGATTTTTTTGTAGCGGCGGCTTATGACCAACAGAGTGGTGATAAAACCGAGAGCCAACATTACAATTAAAATAGGCACGAATAGATTGCCGATGAATTCACTCATTATTTTCTCCTAAGATTTTGTGATAGTGTGGTTAATTATTGAACAGTTTCTACAATAAGCTCTGGTCCGCTTGTTTGAACTACACGGACGTTCAGGCCTTTTTTAATGGATTTTCCATTAGCTGATCGAGCACTGTAAGTTTTATAATCGCCTCTAATAGTCAGACCTACTTCCCCCAGGCCAGTGCCATCGATTGAGGTTAATAATCTGCCAGTGAGTCCTAGCGCTGCTTCGGTGGGTACAATTGAAGAGCCTTGTTGTTTGTAAAGGACTTTAAGTAAGCCCCACATCAGTAGTGATAAACATATTCCACTACCAAGGCCAATCATTGAAGATAATAGGACGGATAATTCGTGATGACGAGCAATAGCCCCAGCTGCACCAAAGCACATAATCAAGGTAGTGATTACTTTGGTGGAAAAGAAACTAATAGTGCCGTCGGTATCATGATCAGAATCATGATCAGCACCTGGTTCGGCATCGTGGTCAGCGTCATGTCCAAAAATGAAGGAGCTGACGAGCACCAAAAAGCCGGCAATGGCAAGAGCGACAAAGATAAGCATTTGCTTCTCCTATATATAGTGGTTGATTATGTTGATTAAGTTTTTAATGTAGTTTTGAGTATTTTTGTTTAGCTCGCCACCTTACACTAAATCTATATTTTTGTCAAGGGTAAATTCAGAAAACAATGGAATCTTGCAAAATCCTTTAGAATTGAGTACAGTTAGGGCTGATTTATGTCATTTCTAGACAAAATATTTGGCGATCCTAATAAGCGGGCCGTATCACGGCTTCAGCCCATAGTGGAGCGTATAAATTCGTTAGAGCCGGAAGTGCAAAGCCTGGCTGAGGAGGCCTTAAAAGCCAAGACTACTGAATTTAAAAAGCGCCTGGCTGGCGGCGAGTCTTTAGACCAATTATTGCCAGAAGCTTATGCCTGCGCAAGAGAAGCGGCTAAGCGTGTTTTGGGGCAGAGGCATTTTGATGAGCAATTGATTGGCGGCATAGTTTTGCATCAGGGCCAGATTGCTGAAATGAGAACTGGTGAAGGTAAAACTTTAACTGCTACTGCGCCTGTTTACCTGAACGCACTTGATGGCCGTGGTGTGCATGTGGTCACGGTCAATGATTATTTGGCTCGTCGTGACGCTGTTTGGATGGGTAAGATTTATTATGCCCTAGGCTTAACTACTGGCTGTATCAATCACGATGTGGCTTATGTTTATGACCCA
>CAZRDN010000102.1:0-2692 GCA_964598875.1 uncultured Gammaproteobacteria bacterium | reverse complement strand
TTGGTGGTTTCTAAATACTTCTGAGTCTCTTCGGGTGTAGTGATAAATTGTATAAAATCCCAGGCCTCGTTTTGGTGTGCGCTTTGTTGCATGACGGTTTCTACAAAATAGTTGGCATAGTAAGCCGGCTGCAGGCTGCCTTCAATTTGAGGAAAGCCAGCTAGACCAAGACGAATGCGCGGCGCCATAGCTTTAAGGGTTTCATAATCACGCCAGTAACCAAAGATAAAGCCTAGGCGTCCGGCAGCAAAAGCCTCGCGCGCAGCTGACTCACTAGCTGACCAACTGTAAGTTTCTTTAGTGGGATTAGCAAAGTCAGTATAAAAACGTAGAGCATCAACCCCGGGCGTATAGCTCTGTCCCTGTATTTCCAGCGGTTGGTCAAAGGTCGCTCTGTTGCCATTAGTATTCATCATAGGTGTGCTATTTTGTAGCATCAGGGCTGATAATATATCAAAAACATAAGGCACATTATCAGCTGTTCCCAGGGCGGCGCCGTTTTGTAAGAGTGATCCCTGCCTGTCTAAGCGTGTGATTTTTTCCGAAGCATCCTTGAACTCTGTCCAGGTAGTTGGTGCTTGAGCGAATTGAGCCGCAGTCAAGAGATCAATATTGTAAAATACCATCAAAGTGTCCAAGCTCAGAGGCAGGCCGTGTATCTTTTCATCGATATAAATATCATTTATTACCACATCAACATATCTTGAGCGCAGTGTTTTAAGATCAAGCGAAGCAATTTCTTTTATAACCCACTTAGGTTCTTTTTTAAACGTCCCAGACAGCTCCAGATAGGGTAATGTTAGAGTTGGCGGCAAGGGGGCCAGGCGGTGTTGCCAAGAACGTAGCCAGGTATTAGGCAGCGAGACTATGTCTGGTCCGCGACCATCAGCCAGGGCTTGTGTTAGCGCGCTGTCCAGCTCCTCTTCCCTGATCTGTTTTATATTTACCGTGACATTCGGCCTTACCCTTTTGTAGTCATTTAATAAAGCCTCAACTTCATTGTAGCCACCCCCGACTCGCCACCAGTTAATGGCAACAGGTTGGGCAGCCTGTTGGGCATCTTTACTGCCACCCTTACAACCCAAACCAACCAAAGAGAAGGCAAAGAATAGGACAATTAAAACGGATAACTTATGGGAGATGTTTTTTTTCATAGCAAACCTTCAAGGAAGTTTTTAAAGTCGTTGCCAAATTCAGGATGTTTCAGTCCGAAAGTGACATTTGCTTCCAGCCACCGTAGTTTAGAGCCCATGTCATAGTAAGTGCCTTCAACCTCACAGGCGTACAAAGGTCTTTGCTGGCGCAGTTTTTCCATGGCATCTACTAACCAGAGCTCGTCACCCCTGCCCACGGGCGTTTGTTCTAGAGCGGGGAAAATATCAGGTGTTAGTACATAACCGCTAATACTCGCCAGGCGTGATTTAGTAGCTTCGGGTCCTGGTTTTTATACGATCGACTATACCTGATGGACACGTTCGGCTACTTGCCTGGTTTCAAGTATAGCGTAGCTCTTTGTACCCTCATCATCAACGTTATAGGCCGTTACCACCGGATCACCAAAACGCTCATACACGTCGATCAATTGTTTCAGGTGTGGTTTTTCTCCTATGACCAAATCATCGCCAAAGATAACGGCAAAGGGCTCGTCTTTTATTAAATGTTTAGCGTTCAAGATCGGCGTGCCATTACCATAAGGCCCTTTTTGCCGGATATAGATAAAATTGGCCAGCTCGGCCACATGTTTTATTTGTTCCAGGGCCTCGGTCTTGCCTTGGCGCTGTAACCAGCCTTCCAGTTCTGGCAACCTATCAAAATGGTCTTCCACTGCCCGTTTGTTGAAATTGGTTACGATTATTATATCTTCAATACCCGCCGCCACCGCGCCCTCCACAATGTATTGAAGCACGGGCTTATCAACCACTGGCAGCATCTCTTTAGGTTGGGCTTTGGTGGCAGGCAGGAACCTAGTTCCGTAACCAGCTACGGGAATAATAACTTTTTTAACAGCTGATCCCATATCAGTAATGATATCACATCATTTCCTTGTTGGGAGTGGCAGCGGGTATTTGTTTTTTAAACGAGGTAGCTATCCAAAAAGCTAAGGCGTAGCAAATCAAGATGACGATTATTAAATTACGATAGCCAGTAACCAGTGCGGCGTATTCCAACATACCACCCACTCCAGCCCCTAAGATATTGGAGGCGAAATTAAAATCATTATCCTGTGATGATTTGAAAGTGAGAGAGAAAATGACATTAGCAAAAAATACAGGCAATAAAGTGAGCAGGCTTACGGCTACGTATTTAGTGGCAGTACCCAAGGCGAGCAGGCTTTCTAAGGGTACTAAGTACTGAGCGATTAGCATGATGCCCAAGCCTATGTACCAGAACGGTAGTGAGCGGCGGGATAGTTTGCCCGCTAGGCTAATAGCCAAGAGTACCAAGGACAGGATGGCAAAAAATACTAATGAGTTTACCAGCCAGGTGGTGCCAAAGAGCAGGGCAAAGCGCACTAAGGCCGTGGTTTCTAGCAATAGGAAGGCCACGCCTAAGAAAAAGTAAACAGGCTCAAGACGTTTATACAAAGCGCCCCCAGCCACTGCTGAGACTGATAGGTAAATGATCAAAGCGATACACCCGAGCATGACCAGGTATATCCAAGGTAAGGAAGGTACTTTCAGGTATAGGAAGG
>CAZRDN010000101.1:0-2732 GCA_964598875.1 uncultured Gammaproteobacteria bacterium | reverse complement strand
CGATGCTAAGATCGTGCACGCTTCCACTTCAGCTATTTATGGTGAACCACAGCGGGGTGAAGCCTTTCGTGAGGATTATTGGGGTTATATAGACCCAGTGGGCCCTAGAAGCTGCTATAACGAAGGTAAAAGATTTTCAGAAAGCTTGGTCGCCAGCTATGGCCAGGCCAAGGAAGTGAAATTTGCCGTGGCCAGGATTTTTAATACTTTCGGGCCACGCACCAAATTGAATGACGGTCGCATGATTCCCGATATGATCAGCAAGGCGTTAGCCGGCAAGACGATGGTTATCTACGGTTCGCCTGACGATATCTCCACTTATTGTTATGTGTCTGATGTGGTGGATGGTCTGATAAAGTTAATGGAACACAACAATAACGGTATTTTCAATTTAGGTTCAGCTGAGCAGTATAAGTTGGGTGATGTGGCTAAGTTGATCATGCAGCTGGTGGATGTGAAAGTGCCCATAGAAGCTCAGCAATCGCCGCCATTTTTAGCCAAGCAGGGTGTGCCAGATATTAGTAAGGCCAAAGAAACCATTGGCTGGTTCCCGCTGATACCATTAGTGGAAGGTCTTAGGCAAACAATTGATTATTTTAAGGCCCATCAGAATTTAAAACCATTGGATTCACCCGGACCGGTTTAGGTTCTTGGCAATTAGGCTTTTCCTAATATGCAAAGAGTTTTAGTAACAGGTGGAGCGGGCTTTATAGGCTCCCATTTAGTGGAGGCCTTATTACGCGCCGGCTTTCAAGTAACGGTGGTGGATAATTTATCCACTGGCCGTAAGGGTTATGTGCCGCGGGCAGCTTCTTTTCGTAAAGCCGATGTCCGTACCAAGGCTTTTGTTGATTTAGTGAGGAATGTGCGGCCCGATTACATTTGTCACTTGGCGGCTCAGCGCAGTGCGCCTCTTTCTCGCACCAATCCAGGCTTGGACGCCGATATCAATATCATTGGCACTATCAATGCCTTGGCCGCATCAGCCGCCACCAAGAGCGTTAAGAAATTTTTATTTGTTTCCACGGCGGCTGTTTATGGCGTGGCCAGGGAAATCCCCACCACCGAGCAGGCTGAATTGCAGCTGGCTTCACCTTACGCTGTTTCCAAATACGCCGCTGAACAGTACGTGTCTTATTATGAAGCCACTGGGCAGTTATCAGCTGTGATTGTACGCATGTCTAATGTCTATGGTCCGCGGCAGGATGCTAGCAGCGAAGGCGGGGTGGTAGCGAAATTTGCTTCAGCTATGGTGGCCGGGCGCGGCATTACTATTGAAGGTAAGGGCTTGCAAACCAGGGATTTTCTTTATGTAGTGGACGCGGCTCAGGGTTTAGCTAGTGCCTTACAAGCAGGCAAGGGAGTATATAATTTAGCTACAGCTGAAGAATTATCAATCAGGGAATTGGCCGTAAAAATAGGCGAAGTCACCGGCACTGTACCACGGGTCAGTTATTCAGCCGGTCGGCCTGACGACATAGAGCACAGCGCCTTATCGGCTTTGCGCGCTAATCGGGAATTGAATTGGCGGGCACAAACTCCCTTAACCGAAGGTTTGCGTCAGACATTAAAGTGGTATAAAGAACTATTATGAGAGTTTTTGCGCTTGTGCCAGCATACCAGGCAAAGGAAACCGTGGCTCAGGTAGTAAATGATCTGCTGCCCTTAGTTGAACGTGTGGTAGTGGTAGACGACGGCTCATCTGACACTACAGCCGAAGTGGCGCGGGCGGCTGGAGCTAAGGTTTTACAGCATTTGGTAAATCGTGGTTATGGCGCAGCCTTGGAAACAGGACATCAGTATGCTCTGCGGCAGGGTGCTGAAGCAGTGGTGCATTTTGATGCTGATGGCCAATTCAGCCCAATGGATTTACCCAAATTAATAGCTGCCTTACTCCCGGGTAAGGCGAGTGCTGTTTTGGGTTCGCGTTTTTTGGGCCAAGCCATAAATATTCCCGCTGTGCGAAAATTCACTTTGAAGCTGGCTATTATTTTCACTTGGGCTACGACCGGGGTACGCCTGAGCGATGCTCATAATGGTTTACGGGCTTTTACTCGTGAAGCCCTGGAGTTAATGCATATCAAGCAAGACAGGATGGCCGCTAGTTCTGAGATAATTCAGGAATTGGCAGATAATCATATTCCTATAAAAGAAGTGCCGGTCACTGTAACTTACACCGATTATAGTTTGCGTTCTTCCAAACAAGGGGCCCTACCGGCCGCTAAAATAGTGAAGGATTTGTTAATTGGTAAGTTTTTGCGCTAAGCTGGGTATATGTCCACTATTCAGATAATTTTATTAGTCATAGTATTGGTGATCTTTTGGCGTTTGTATAAACGTTTAGCTTCAGGTGAACTTACCAAGCGAGAGTTTGTTGAATGGTTTTTACTGTGGCTGGCTGTAGCTTGGTTGGTGATAGTGCCAGACACGTCTTCTTATTTAGCTCAGTTGGTGGGTGTGGGGCGAGGCAGCGATTTAGTGGTGTACCTTGCCATAGTATTGACCTTTTATCTTTTATTCCGTATATTCTTGCGCCTGGAGCGCTCGGAGCGTGAAATAACTCGGGTAGTGCGTGAGCTGGCCTTGCGTGAAAAAAAGGAGGATAAGTGATTATGTTGGATAATATTTCTGCCAAATTAAGACCGTATTTACCGCTATTCTTACGTTTAGGATTAGGCTTCATATTTTTCTGGAGCGGACTTTCTAAAATAGTTTCACCAGAGAGCGCTATT
>CAZRDN010000100.1:0-2795 GCA_964598875.1 uncultured Gammaproteobacteria bacterium | reverse complement strand
GCTGGTAACTGGGTTATTTGGGCTGTGAAAATATTCGGTTTGGCTGTGCGTTTTAAAGCTCCGGGGATACTGGAAACCAAAATTAAAGCGAATATCACTACGGCCACGCCTGTTAACATGAAAGGTTGGCGCATGAAAGAGGCTATCTTCATCCAGGCAGTTAAATTCTCTGAGGGTGATGTTTGGTTGGACATAATTTCTTTTTCTTTGTTCATAAGTTTAAGTTTGAGGCTGGCTACAAACGAAGCCGAAGGTTTGATATCTGGCTTAGCTTTGACCAATTTTAAGATCAAAGGAGCCAGCTCAGCTTCGTGTGCTTTCAATTCAGGCTCGATCTGATAAAGTTCTTCTAAAATTGTACGGATAGTCTCTGGCATAAGTTAAGGCAATGAAACTAGGAGCAATAAAAGGGCAGCGGCTGATAAACTGGCCCGTAACTCGCGCAAAGCCCGGGAAGCGGCCATTTTCAAAGACCCTTCGCTTTTTCCGGTAATGTCAGATATCTCCTGATACGACATACCCTGCCATAAGCGCATGATCAAAAGTTCGCGCGTGTCGGTGGGCAATTTTTTAAGATAATCTTCCACTTCCGCCAAGGCTCGGCGCACTTCTGTCTGCGCCGGAATATTCTCAGACGAGGACAGATCGAACAAGGCATCTAGATCAACTTCTTTTTTGGCAGTGCGATAATGATCCACTACGGCATTATGAGCAATGCGGTAAAGCCAGGAGGAAAAACTACCGACTGACAAATCATAATCGTCGATGTGCTCCAGGGCTTTAATAAAGGTAAGCGAAGTGATATCTTCCGCTGTCTGCTGATGCCAAGTTTTAAAATAAATAAAACGATATATCTTTTCTACGTAACGCTCGTAAAGAAAAGTAAAACTTGTTTTCTCGCCTCGCTGACAGGCGGTTATGGCTTGGATTTCGGCTTGATCCATGGGAAAGCTTAATAAGTTAGTGCCTTCCCATTCTAGCCTGAAACAGCCGTCTTTAAAAGAGCTATCTTCAGGCCAAATAATGGCCAAACAATTCGTAGAACCGATCGATTAACCAACTCACAAATTTAATAAGATTAAGGATTAAATTGAGGCCAAAAACGGTACCCTTTTCCAGCCTGCTACTTTCTATAACGAAAAAAAGCCCCCCAGGTAACACTCAGGGGGCCTGCACTGGCGGGCTTAGGCCTGATGAATAACTCGCTGCGGAAATGGTATTTCTATGCCGGCCTTATCAAAGGCTATTTTTAAACGCTTTCTGAACTCGCGCGTCACATCCCACTGCTTTAATGGCTGAGTGTCGCCTAATACCTTGATAACCACAGCAGAATCGGCAAAGTCTTCCACCCCCAAGGCCTGAGGGGCTTTGATAATATGCTCTTGCCAGAGCTTATCCTGAAAAAGCTCTTGGCCAACTTTATCTATTACCCCAATCACCTTTTCCAGATCAGAGTTATAAGACACCCCGATATTAAGATTTAGGCGGGCAAAATCCTTAGACAAATTGGCCACCTGCTTAACCTCGCCATGGGGCACATGATGAACCGTGCCGTCCAGATCACGTAACGTGGTGAGGCGCAAAGTGATATTCTCCACCAAGCCACAAGTGCTACCAAAACAAACCACATCACCCACACGATACTGATTCTCCATAATAATGAATAAGCCGGAGATGACATCGCGAATAAGATATTGACCACCAAAACCAAAAGCCAAGCCAGCTACACCTGCCGCTGCCAGGATGGGTCCTATATTCAAGCCTAGGTCAGAAGCTATCATTAGTAGGGCTGTAAGCCAGACTAAAATACGGGCGGTGCCTAAAGTAATCTCAATTAAAGTGTTTTCACGCTTCTCTTCTGCCTCAGCTGATAGATATTTACTGCCCACCACTGAGCGTCTGATGAGTTTAGTTAAAAAAACATGCGCCAGGCGATTGACGATCAAGGCGCCCACTATAATACCCCCCACCATAAATGCGTGAGGTACAAACCAATTTACTATTGAATCAGCGAACTTATTTACTAGCTCCATAGGACAACAAGATTAAGAGTTAAGTGGAGATTAGTATGGGTTTATATTCTAGCTTAAAATTACACATGAGTAAACCCCTAGACATCTGAAACATACCCCTATTGCTAGCGTTGTAATATAATGAATATATGAAACACTCTCCACTTACTCCCCTGTTCCTATTATTAGGCGCCCTTATCTTGGTGGGCAGCTCTTGCTCATTGTCTTATCCTACGCCCGAAACCACTACAGAGAGCAACGAGTCGACGGTAAATTCAGAAAAAAAGGATGATACCTCGATAGTTGCTGCTGCCAGGCTGGATCTAAGTAACCAGGGCTTAAAAAAATTACCAGCCTCTGTGCTGGAACGCACAGACCTACAAGAACTTGATATCTCTCATAACCAGCTCACCGGTGCCCTGCCGGCTGAAATAAGACACCTGGCAAACTTAAAGATATTAGATATGAGCTACAACGATCTAACGGGCGTGCCGGCAGAAGTAGGTCAGCTAAACAAACTGGAAATCCTGGATCTATCCTACAATCAACTGACCGGATTACCTTATGAAATCGGTAACCTGAAAAATCTGAAGCAGTTGATACTCACTGGCAATAACTACGCAGCAGCGGATCTGGCTGTGATTCTACAAGGTATTCCGCAAGTAACAGTAATAAAATAATTATTGGTTCAGGGCGGCGATATCATCAGCGTAGCCATCAGCCAGTTCTAGTACGCTGTTACCATAAAAACTATAAGCCGGGTTAGTGCCGCCGGAGAAGTAA
>CAZRDN010000099.1:0-2836 GCA_964598875.1 uncultured Gammaproteobacteria bacterium | reverse complement strand
GGTGAAGCTAGAGACCTGATACCCAGCTGACTTAGTTCGTCATAAACCGCCTTAATTTTTTTATTAAGGTAGTCCTCCCCTGTTTTAACCACTACATCGTTGTTCAAAATATCAGCATACGGGATATAGACCACGTTTTCCAGTTGATACCTGGTTTGCTTACTGGTACTAATATCGGCAAACACTGGATAGATCAAGCCAAGCACTTGCAAATCAGGACGATTAGTTATCTCGATCAAGCTATTAACGCCATTATCCCGCACTAGTTTAAAATTATAACCATCATGATTAAGACCGGTCAGCTTATTGCCATTTTTGAGTACCCTGACATAATCGAATTCATTCTTATCTTTATTCCAAATACCGGCAATTATCTCTACCACCACAGATCGATTAGTGACCACACGTGGTTTATAATGAGTGTCACTTAATTGGTTATCAACTTGCTTTTGTAAATTATCTTTAACAGTTTTAATTGCTGCCAGTAGATTTTCACCGCTTGTCAGTTCATCAAAGCTATCGATCTTATCTTCGCCCCACAATAATAAAGCGGCCAATGGCGTAAAGCTCACTGGCAGGGTCTCTGCCCTAACTGGCGCATATAAAAGTGCCAAAGCTAGGCAGATTAAGCCACTAAAAATGGCTAAATTTACTTTAGTCATTAATACAGATTATAGCACAATAGCTGTACTCTTACCATTGGAAACTATGCCCAATATCTGGCACTTTAACTTGCCAATCAGAGTGGTCTTTAAGTAGTTCCTGTTGGAGCGCTTGGGCTTGAGTTGGTTCGCCGTGCACTAAAAATACGCGCTTTAGGCCTGGTGTTTGCTCAGCATAATTTTTTAAGTCTGCCGCATCAGCATGGGCGCTAAATTCGTTAAGAACTTCAACTTGAGCTCGCACTCTATATTTTTTACCAAATATTCTGACCATCTTTTCACCTTCCACCAGCCGCCTCCCCAGGGTGTGTTGCGCCTGAAAGCCAGTGATTAAAATTAGGTTGTTCTCATTTTCAATACTATTTATCAAATGATGTAATATCCTGCCTGCCTCGCACATGCCAGAAGCCGACAGCACCATAAACGAACCGGTTTTACTATTTAAGGCTTTGGATTCATCGCGACTTTCAGTGTAAGTTAGATTACGGAAAGCTAGTGGCAGATCACCTTTCTTACCAAAATCCTTCCACGACTCCTCGTCATATGTTTCAGGGTGTCTGGTAAAAACCTCCGTCAAATTAGTGGCTAGTGGGCTGTCCACAAATATTTCCAAACGCGGAATTTTCTTTTGGTCGGTCAACTGATGTAAAACATAGACCAATTCCTGAGTGCGCCCCAAAGCAAAAGTGGGCACTATGATCTTGCCGCCCCGCGCATGTACCTCATTAACTAGCCCGGTTAAACGCTCTACTGCTTCGGTTAAGGAATTATGCCGTCGGTTGCCATAAGTTGATTCCATTAAGATAGTCTCCACCTCATCGCGAATAAACTCCGGGTCAGGCAAAAGTGGCGTGCCAGCCCGTCCTAGATCGCCAGTGTAGGCCAAACGGTCCAGCTTATCGCCTTCGCGAAATTCCAAAACCATCACTGAGGAACCTAGGATGTGTCCGGCATCATACAGTTTTAGTTTTATGCCGGGCGCTATTTGGAACCATTCACCGCTCAGCCTGACATAAGGCACTTCAATGAACCTGGCCATAACCTCGTCCACATCATGCTGGTCAAAGAGCGGCTCAGCCAGCTCGGTGCCGCGTATTTTATGCCGGTTCATATAATCAGCGTCCATTTGCTGGATATGGGCAGCGTCTTTCAAGATCCAGGCAGCCACATCTCGCGTAGCGGCTGTCGCGTAGATCCTGCCTTCAAAACCACCTTTTATTAAAAGCGGTAAACTGCCGCAGTGGTCCAAATGACCGTGCGACAAAACCACCGCATCAATCTCCTCAGGCTTGAAAGGTAATTGACTGTTTAGTTGTCTGGTTTGCTTGCGCCGGCCTTGGAATACACCACAATCCAGCAGGATTTTTCTGCCGGCCGCCTCCACTAAATGTTTAGCGCCGGTGACCCCACCCACACCGCCGTGAAAAGTTATTTTCATACCGCTGTAATTGTATCATACCGCCGGCTTAAAAATAACTTACTGGCTAATGGCACTATAATAATTAATCATCATGCCAAGACCTAGTGTCTTTATTATCAGACTCGGTCTCATCATTAGAATTATCCTCGTTCTTTACCTGATTATTATCCCAAATATTAGGCGCCTGGAACCAATCGAGTTTTAAACTTGGATCCAAGGAAGTATCCGCTGGGGGGTCGTTGTTTTCCTTATTATCAGTTTGTTTACCGGGCCAATTGCTATTCTTGTTTTCGCGCTCTGATTCTTGCGTTTGTTCATTGCGCCTTGATTCGGACCTGGATTTGTCATTATTATCATCATTATTATCGTCTTCACGTTCAGACTTGGCTTTTCTTTCCTTAACTTTGACTTGGTAACGACTGCGTTCTGTTTCCAGTTCAACTTCAAATATATTCTCTCTCGCCTTTGCCGTTAGCTCATTTATCTTCTCCTTAAGTTTGGAGGCTTCTTTTAATTCACCTCGGTCTTGCAGCCTGACACTTACCTCATTAAGACTGTTCAAGGCTTTTTCCAGTTGGTCATGAGTTTCATTGGTCACTTCCGTTTCCAACTTTTCTACCTTAGCCACGGCTTCAGGCGAGACTGTGGGCTCACTTACCGCTGTGGTTTGCACCTGATTGGTGATAATGGTCAGCTCTTCCAATCGGGTAGCAGCATGCTTAGCCTCAACTTTGGCCTGAGCTGTTTTATTAAG
>CAZRDN010000098.1:0-2918 GCA_964598875.1 uncultured Gammaproteobacteria bacterium | reverse complement strand
ATCACATAAGTAACTCCCAATTCTGCCAACACCTTAGGGCTCACCTCGCCGGTATATGGTCCTTGTGGCTTCCAAAATACATCCTGTGCCCCTAAAAATATGTCTTTCTTCTTAAGTGCCTGAGCTACTGCTGGCAAAGCGGGGTAAGTAGGGCACAAAGCCAATTCCAAATGTTCCTTAAGTTTATGTTTAGTATAAGCGGCGGACAAATTTTTTGCTAAAGCACCACTATCTGCCACTGACAGATTCATTTTCCAATTAGCTAAAACCAGCGGTCTTTTGTGTGCTGATGTCATAAAATATCCTCCTCTTTTTATATTAAATTAATATTCACAGTCAGGCCAGGCCTAACTATCTCCGCTGGGTGTTTCTTGGCTAATATCAGTACCTGATAACGCTTGATTCAAATTCTCGTCTTTAATAAAGCTGTCATATTCAGGCAACTCGCTAACAGAAGTTAAGCCTAGGTATCTTAGGAAATCAACTGTGACTTGATACTTAGGATGCCCTTCGTCACCACCTTGAGGCTCAACCAAACCTCTTATCATCAAATTGCGCAAAATCAAACTACAATTTACTCCCCTAACTTGCTCTAAGTCACTCTTGCTTAGGGGGCCGCGGTAAGCTAAAACCGATAAGGCCTCCAATTGTGGTCTAGTGAGATCGCCCAGTTCTTCTGCCTTTATAAAATCCTTGACCAACTCAGAATGCTCTGGTCTGGTAGCCATCACCGCCTCGCCTTGGTGCAAAATAACTTCCAAACCATGCTCCTGAGAACGATAATTTTCCTCCAGCTCCCTTATAGCACCTTCTACTTCCGTGGTCGTAACCGCTAACATGTCGGCCAGTTTTTTCAAACTTAACGGCTTACCAGAAGCGAATAAAATACTTTCCAATTTACTGCGCAAACTTGTTTTATTATCAGATGGCATAAGAGTTATTCTGGTCTAGTTAAATTTATATCCTGAAAAAGCGCCGATTGCTCAGCAATTAACTGACGCTGTTTTACAAGCTCCAATAAGGCTAAAAATGAAACGATAACTTCTGTTTTATCCTTAGCTTCTCGGATCAAGCTCTCCCAATTTAAGTGGGCTTTTTTAAGTATCATGGCTTTCAATGACTGGATCTTTTCTGTAATTGAAACCGCCTTTTGCAAAGTAACTTGGGGTAATCTTACTATCGGCTCCAAAGCTGCCACTACGCGTTTTAAGGCCTGAGCCAGCACATCTTTGCTTAAATTTGGCGGCGGACCTGTTGGTTGGTCACTTTTTATGATTAATGGCTTAGGTCTCATCCAAGCCACATGCTGAGCTCGCCACAACTTATCTATGGCCTTGCCAACTGCAATAAACTTTTGATAAAGCCTTAATTGCCTTTCCAGCTCCTGCGCTTCTTCTTCACCACCTAAATTCAAAGATGGTAATAATAACCTTGATTTAATCAGGAGTAATTTGGCAGCCACTACCAAGAAATCAGCCACTTCTTCCGGGTTCATTTCTTCCACCTGTTTTAAATATTCCAAATACTGGTCAGTTACCTGGGCCAGACTAACTTCGGTAATATCCAGCTCCTCCTGCTCAATAAGCTGAAGCAGTAAATCCAGGGGGCCGGTAAATTTTTCTAACTTTATCTCGTACGACATCACTTAATTAAACTAGCCCTCCCGCTTTTTGGAAAAATTAGCCAACTTGCCATCTATGGCTTTTAATAAATCTTTGGTCTTAAGATGCACAGACTCCTCAAAACTACCAGCCTGCACCACGGTCTTTTGCGCTTTCATCAAGGCCTTATCAACGTAAACCGGAATCTTATTCATCACACCATGAAAAGGTGACAGAGCTCCGGCTGGAACTTTGAATAATTTTACCATCACATTCTCCCTATCAATCTCAACCTTCTTGGCGCCTATGGCTTTTTTCAAAGCCTTAAAATCAACTTGTCGCGAGGCAGGCAACACCACTATCACATGACCTTTGTCAGCCTTAACGACCAATGTCTTGGCTACATCGGACAACTTCTTTTTCATAGTCTGCGCCAAATCATAGGCCGTGAAAACCTTACGGTGTTCCACCACTTCATGTTTCACTTTTTGTTTTTTTAAAAAATTTGCCACTTTGGCAGGTACCTTCATGCGACGCATAAGCTAAACGATTTAAATATTAGTTTCCCATGTTGGTTAATATATCAAAAACGGGAACATCAAACGAATGTAAAATTATGAAGAAGATAACGACTAACGCCCCCCAGAGTATAATCTTAAAAATCAAACTGGTAATTAACTTCAGCATGAAAGCCATAATAACAGCCGCGCCTAAACCTATCGCCCATACTGGCATGGTCTTATCCAAATAATCCACATAATTCGGTGGCAGATAGGTGATTACTATCTGGCCGATTTTTGTAAGCCAGTCTAAAACAGTTTCCATAATTATTTCTTATTAACTGCCGATTTAAGCGGCATTTTAAAAGGCAGCTTTTGCTGCTCACCCAAAAGTTTGCGAGCTAACTTTCTGCCTGTAGGCATCAGACGCACCTCCTTAATGTACCATTTTTGAGGCGTTCTGACACCATAACCCACCATTAAACCCTTATCTATCAGCGACTCTAGACTCTTGGTTATTATATTCACCACATCTCCGGATTTTGGCTTTTGTTTTTGGCTGTCATAAAACCGAACAAATCCTGTACGCCCCACAACTTTAGTTTGAGCTAAATAGCAGCTCCTCAGTATGTATTTCTGTAAGGGCGATAATCTCATATTATAAATACCCCTTGCGTTTAGCGAGCTTTAGCCAATCTCTTTTTAAAACTGCCAGTAATACAGAATCATAAAATTTAGCTTTTTTTAAAACATTTTGTCGTAAATAGCCTTCTTTTTTATAACCACATTTCATATTATAATCCACGCTACGAGGGTT
>CAZRDN010000097.1:0-2937 GCA_964598875.1 uncultured Gammaproteobacteria bacterium | reverse complement strand
GAGCGCAGAGGAAGCGTTATAATCGTCATTAAAAAAGACCGTATAGTATTTTGGTCAATAAGTCTTGACGCGCGTGTCCTCACTCCTCTTTTGGTCTCGATCGTTTCTTGGTTTTTATCATTAACCTAAAGATGAGGGTGGGAAAGGAGTTAATAGAATTTAAAAACACCACTCCGCAAATGCGGGGTGGTGTTTGTATAGTGATACTAAATCGTGACGCAGTCGCTTACACTTCTCTCACAGTTAGTTTAAGCTAATTAATACCCTAACAATAAATATTAATGATAATAAGACCGCTAGCCAGCTAACTGTAGCCGTAAGAAAGGTTACCGCTTCTTTTTTTTGTCCTTCAATAAATAAGGTGACTGGCTTACCTAGCACTAAGAGTCCAGTGATAGTAGCAGAAACCACAAAAAGCATGAGAAAGGCAATTGGCCCCCACAAGGTTTTATCATTACCAAATATTGTTTCGCCATTAGACATAATGGTGGCAACTACGGCAATGTAGGCCATGACGCCTAGGGCGTGTAGGAATGAACGCGTTAAATAATTGGTAGGTAGTTTCATACTTTTAAAATATACCTTAGTTCTTTAGAGCGCAAGAAAATAAAGAACCGCCTCAACTTATTGTAAGTTTTGGCGGTAAAAATTTGAATACTAGTAACGACGCGTTAGTGCTTTTTGTTTGCCTATACCTAAATGGCTAGGCTCATTTATTTTTAGTTTTGCATTGCATGGTATTAATGACAGGATAGATTCTTCTTTATCAAGTGTGATAGGTAAGTAGTCGGGTTCAATTTGGGTCAAGGGTGTCTTAATGGTAATTTCAGCATCGTCGTGTTCTGGTAGGTTATCGTCTCCTCTTTCTTCATTCATTAGAAAGATGATTTCCGGGTTTGTTTCCATAGTACAAAAAAGTTCATCTTCCGGGTCCATTTTACTTAAGCGAATGAATTTGCTTTTGGATTCCCTCTTTGGTTCATGCTTGTTAATTAGCTCCAGGTTTTCACTGCTTTTAAAGATATTGTTGATTAATTGTTTCTCAACCCCCAGCTCTGACAAAGTGCTGCCTTGGTTTACGGACATGTCGTTCTCCTTATTTTAATGAATGTTTTTGTGTTATTTGTTTGTATTGTTTAACTTTAACCCCGCACCTTATCACTTTTCAAGAGTAAGGTCAAGAAGCCATAGTTAATTTGCCCAAGAGCTCTACTCTTCCAAGGTTTCTTTATTATCAAGCTCAGTTAGGGTTTGTCGGAGATAATCCTCAATATCAAGATAGCTTACCCCGCCATCGTTCCTGGCTCGGGGGATGTTTTTTAGGCGCGGAATGTGTCTAGTGCCTTCTGGTAAGTCAATTACAAAGTACTCTTTGCTGTCAGGATCCAAGCTTAGCCTGCCATCACCGATTTTCTCCACCAGGTCAGCCGCCTCTTCGGGTAGGAGTTTTTCATTCACTTGGCCAGGAAGCTTTTCAAATTTATTCGCCATACGGCCTCTAGTCTAGCACCATTTCCTATAAAGGCAAGGTTCAGGCGTATTGTTATACGGTTGGTTAGGCTTAGTGCGGTTGTGGAAAGTGAATATGGCAATTATGAAAGCGCGGGAGTATATTTAAGGTATGGAGATATTTGCTATAATATTCCTTTGGCCGTTTATGGTTTTGGCCGCCGGACTAGTTTTTGTGGTTTTTGGAGATATATTTGATTTAGAATTTTTGATTTCTTTTCCAGGACTGATCTTATTATTGGTGGTTTTGCTAGTCATCAGAGGCAGAGCCAAACGTCTGGCCAGAGAAACCGGAGAAGATTCAGGAGTATACCAAATGCAACTGGCTCGTCGCGCGATGCTTATTTTTTCTATCTCTATATTATTTCCGACCTTTATCAGATACTTAGTTGATGCGTTGGATAAAAATCTTGCCATTATAATTATGGCGCTGCTTTTGGCGTTCGGTTTTATAATTTGGGGTGTATTTTCTAAAAGCCATACTACCATCATGTACAGTAATATCATTGGTGGCGCTATCGCGCTTTTTTATCTTTATATCCAGTTATGGGATTTGGGTGAGGGCGCTAGAATAATAGCGGCCGCTTTTGGTTTAATGGTGGCGGTGGCAGTCTCCATAGTTAAATTAAGGGAAAAAATCGCATGACGGAACAAGCTACAAATAAAGAGCAGGCCCTAAAACTGGTTTTTGGTTTGATGATCTTCGCCTTTAGTTTAGCTTTGGCTTATTTCATCGCGGTCTATCTGCGTAATAATCATTATTTTGATTATTGGGGCGCCCTCATGATAGCTGGCGGTATATTTATAACCATCGGCGTATTTGTTTCCAGCATAATTCCGGTAAGTCTAGGGTTCTTATTTTCCGCCGATATTTTGGTGTTGCATGTTCTCATGGCCAATTTCGGTGATTTTTCCGACGGCATCAAGGCGCTATTCGTGGGATTAATACTGGCAATATTGTACTTGTTGGCTTGGTCGGAGTTTTCCAAACCTGAGTTTGAACAGAAGTCTCAAAAAGCGAAGATCATCAGCCAAGAAGTTCTTAAGTCAAAACCAGCTACGTCCCAGCCTGTGGCACAGCCAGCGGCGGATGACGTTTTTCAAGTGGAAGAGCCGCCCGTCAATGAGCTGAATAAATTAATCGCACAGATTGATCTGGCTGGAGCTCAAAAAGTGACTTTTTACCCGCTTAACCAGCCAGCCTTTTCTACGACTGAACCTAGTATTATTAAGATAGCTCTTTATACTAAACAAGCCTTTAATAAGAATGAGTTTCAGCCGAATGAATTGGCTAATTATTATAAGTTATTTGTGAGTACTTATATTCCTACCCTGCCGCAGGCCAAGGTTAAGGTGGTTTTGTCCAAGTTGGCCGAATTCGTCATTACTGGCGGCAGATTTGAAGTCACTTAAGCCATGCTGCAGCAG
>CAZRDN010000096.1:0-2947 GCA_964598875.1 uncultured Gammaproteobacteria bacterium | reverse complement strand
CGTATTTCATAAATTTATGATATCATATTATGGTCTAGTTGTGCGCCATTTCCGGAAATATTTGAACCATGAGGTGATATGAATCCAGGTAATTTTACTAAATACAGCGGCCAGCAAAGGCTTTTGAGCGGATAATCGTTCATGAAAGTGTACCAACTCGACCTCAGCTACATACCAAACCTGCCATTTCTTTAGCCAAAACCGCCGACACCAATCAGTATCCTCAACATATAAAAAATACCTTTCATCCATCAGGCCAACTTCAGTTAAAGCCTGGCGACGTACCAGCAAACAAGCCCCCAGGAGCCAATCCACCTCCCTGGAATCTTTGTGATCCCAAGACATCATCTGATAATCCTTTAACCAATTAGCTAAAGCCGGAATATTGCCCAAAATAGTTCGCCTGAAAATCGGCAGCCAGAAACTAGGGAATTTATAAGCCGAATACTGCAGTGAGCCGTCTGGATTAACTAACCTGGGACCAGCCAAACCGCAAGTGGGATGATTGTCCATAAATCGTATAAACTCCTCCAATTGCCCAGGTAACACAGTGATATCTGGATTTAAAATTAGAACATAATCGCCTGTGGACTGTTTAATTCCAGCATTATTCCCAGCCGCATAGCCTTTATTAGACTCTAGGGCTATCCTTTTTACCTTAGGGTGATTATTAGCCAACCAGGTCAGTAAATCATCACCTGAGGCATTGTCCACCACAATAACCTCAAATTCAAAACTTGGTTTTGCCTGATATATCCCACGTACACACTGGCGCACCAAACCAGCTGATTTGTAATTAAGAATTACTATTGATAACTTCATATGGCGTCTTTGGCTAATTTGGTCTTACTCCACCAACTCCGTAACTCTGAGTAACTGATTTTACGAGTTGACTTAAGACTCTTTCTTTTTTTGTAAAATTTTGGCAGCAATCTAACAAGCCTCAGTTTGGCCTTTAATAAGGTAATGGGATCGGTGATTAATAAGAATAGCGCTTTAGCTAGCTCGTGCCCTGCTATCCAGGGTAAATCCATGAAAAAATTAAAAAGGCTATCGTTCTTTATAATAACTGCCCAGTGATTAACCCAAGAAAACACCTTAAGGTCCCGCGCTCTGTTTTGCCTTAATTTATATTCATCCTTAAGACTTTGGCCAGATAACAAACTTCTATCATGATAGCCTACAGCGGCCGGTTCTAACCAAGCTTGAAAACCAGCTAACTGTAAGCGCCAAGCTAGGTCAACATCTTCTTTATAGGAAACAAAATCCTCATCCAGCACTTGTTCCCCACTACTAACCGCCAATAAAGCTTGGCGCCGATACAAGCTAGCGGTGGCTGGTACACCAAATACTCTTCGGGAAATATTTAAGTTATTGGTATCTGTCTGTCCTTGGCCGATATTTATAACCTGACGACTTCTTTTGATACCTAGGCCTAGGGAATCTATTTTGTTATGAGTTTGTAATTTGAATTGTGAAACATGAAAGGTTTCCGGCTGAAACTGCCAGACTAAAAGTTTACCAGTGACCGCCGCTGCTCGTTCCTGGTTTTCCAAACTGCTTGTTAATTTTTCTAAATAATCTGGTAAAAGATATACATCCTGATTCAAAATGAAGACATACTCACTTTCCGTCCAAGTAATGGCCTGATTATGGCCTTTAGCAAAACCGGTATTCTGTTTATTCCGGATTAATCGGGCGCGTTGTGCTAAGGCTGGATTGGTGGCTAAGAACTGCTGACAAATTTCATATGAAGAGTCAATCGAATTATTATCTATAATTAAAAGAAAAAAATCCTGTTTGGTCTGGTTCTTAATTGATTCCAAACACCACGGTAACCAGATGGCACCATTATATACCACTAAATGTACCGAGGTTTCGATTTTGTTCATAGATTATTCTGTAATACCACGAGTTAAGGTAAGCCCACCTAAGACCATGACCACACCTAAACCTAAAGGATGATTCAGATAGGGTGTGGTGAAGTGGGTAAGATAAAGCGCTGTCAAAGCTAAGGAGGTAAAACCAAACCAATGGCCCTTGCGCCATAATAAGTAGCCCTGCCAGACTGGTACTACTAACCAAGCTGTCCAAAATATCATACCGATTAAACCAAATTTGTACCACAAGTCCAACCAGCCCCATTCAAAGGCATAAGTAACGACTAATCCGCTACCACCGGCGGTTGTCTGTACGGCTCGTGGGTCTGTGGAATAATAAGCTACCATTGAACCAAGGCCACTACCCAAAAGCGGACTAGTCTGAACAGCCTGCCATAAGGGTGGCCACAAATTGATTCTTGCCTGTCCGGCAGCCTCTACCCCAAAACGATTAGCAAAAGCCTGGGCGGATGGCGTAGTTAAGGCTGGTAATGGCCAATTTAATCTGGCCGTAGTTAAGACCGTTCCCGCAGCGGCAGATATTAGGATAATTGTAAATAATAAATACCGGCCTAAATACCGAAAATTTTCACGGCTTAAATTAACTAGCGGAACTAGCAGCCAAGCCACAGTGGCTCCCAACCACAGACTGCGAGACAAACTGGCCACCAAGGCTACTAAAGCCACCAACACCATTAAAAATACCGGCTCATTAATCTTAATTTTATCTGCTCTACTTAAACGCTGCCACAACCAAGCAAAACCCACTACCGACGCCAAACTGGCATAAAGATGGCTCTGTGAAAAAACACGCCAAAACCCGCCACCAGCTGGAGTTATTTCACCTAAACCAGAATCACGATACCATTTATATAACCAGACCAATAATTCAGCTTCTATATGGGTGAACATATAAAGCAGCCAAATGGTTCTGAAGCTCAGCCATATAACAGCTGGCACCAATATTATTTTTACATACCTTAATATTTTTTCTTTATTTACCTCTTCATAAGCCTCAAGTATTAGTGGTAACAGTAATATATACAAATAACCATTTAAATCCAAAA
>CAZRDN010000095.1:0-3065 GCA_964598875.1 uncultured Gammaproteobacteria bacterium | reverse complement strand
ATAGGATGGACCATCTGCTTGACAGTCTGAAGACAAAGATGTAGGCTACGAGGCTCCTTAAAAGGAGTCTTTTATAAAAATTTTAAAACGAATGATATCTCGTCATGATTTATTGAAAATAACACGCTTGGTGAGCGGAGCCGATAGAATTCTGATCGGCAGTCACGCCAAATGTGGCGATGCCACCGGCGCAGTCACTGCTTTGGCACAGATTTTACGGACATCAGGCAAGAAGGTGACCACATTTTTGCCCGAGCCAGTGGCAGAAAGTTTTAAATTTTTGCCAGGCACAGAAAGCATCCTGAGCGATCCAGATCAAGTTCATTTTAATGAGTTTGATATTTATTTATCAGTGGATGCGGCCGAACCAAAACTGACGGGGCTAGCCCATAAGTTCAATGAGAGGCCAACTGGTTTACTAACTATAAATTTTGATCATCATCATACCAATACCGGTTATGGCGATATAAATATAATTGATAAGCAGGCTTCAGCCACCTGTGCCATGCTGTACGAGTGGTTTCAGGCCGCTGGTTGGGAAATTGATAAGCAGGCAGCTACCAGTTTGCTTACGGGCATTCTGACCGATACAGGCACTTTTTCTAATCCAGCCACCAATGATGCTTCTCTGAAAGTAGCAGCTGATTTGCTAGCTCGGGGCGCGAATGCCAGCCGTGCCTTGCGGCAAGTCATAGGTAACCGCACCTTAACAGAGCTTAAGCTCTGGGGTAGGGCTTTTGAGCGCTTGCGTGATTATCCGGAAATGGGCTTGGTAGTTACAGTTATTACGCAAGCTGATCTAGCAGAGTTGGAAGCGGGGGATGAAATGTTGGAAGGCATGGCCAATTTTTTAAATGATTTGGAGGGCTATCGCGCTGTTATGGTTTTAAAGGAAAAAGCTGATGGCACAGTCAAGGGGAGTTTGCGCACTACTAGGGAAGATGTGGATGTATCAGCTGTAGCTAAATTGTTTGGCGGCGGCGGTCATAAAAAAGCCGCTGGTTTTAGCGTGACAGGTAAGCTGGTGGAAACGGAAACTGGTTGGAAGATTGTTTAAACTTTATTTTTCACCAGCCATCCTATATCTCATAAACACTAATATCAACATAATGTCCGGTCGGACATTATGTTGATAGGGTTAAATACTGGTTGCAGGGTTGACAATGTCGCCTGTTTACTATATATTTAGCTGTTATCGTATTTAGATAACATTTCTTTAACAAACCCCTGATTGACAGGGAATATATAAACAAACATAGAAAGGAACACCTATGTCACAAGAGCATAGTACCCCCTTAAAAATGACACAGTTGGCTACTGTGTTTGCCGTCTTTTTTAAAGCGGTAGCAGCGGTTGTTGATTATTACGGCCCTAAGAAAGCCATTAAACTCACCGAAAATAAAGGTGCTGAAATCACTGCAATGATTCAAAAAGTTTTTGAATCTCTTGATACCACTCGTGAATTACTTCTCAGGCCGAGCGCATCTAGTTTGCCAGATTGGCAGAATTTTTGGCCAAGCAGGGTGTTAGTAGATGGTAATGATCTGTTGAATTTATTGAAACAGGAGGAATGGAAAGTAACTGATTCAGCGCGTGATGTATTGCATAATACGATTTTTGACAAAGTTAAAGAAGGCACGAACTTAAAATTAATAGTAGTGCAAGCAAGAGACTTAGGCTTTAAAGAAAAAACATCATTAGGTGATATATATTCTAGAGCAATTAAACAAGGCTTATATCTTTGCCCAACTTGTTTAGGGCCACAGTTGAGGTTGAAATACCCTGATCAGCCAAACATGGAGCATTTAATTATTGCTTCTAAACCAATGGTTGGTCGTATTACTGTAACAGGATCAGATCATTTCTTATTTTTCATTGATCATACTTCAGGTATTATGATGCTAGGAGCCAAGCCTACCGAAAGAAGATTATTTAATCCTGAAACCAAATTTGTTTTTTCCAGACATAAATGGGAAACAGAAAAAGATCCAACAAAATAGGATCACGTAACTTATGCCCGTGTTCATAAAATGGACACGGGTTTTTCTTGCTTTTATACTCTAAAACCGCTATGATAATGCCCGTATGGAAAAAGGCATGAATTTAATCCCTGTAGTCGTAGAAAAGTCGCAATATGGCGAGCGGGCTTATGATATTTACTCACGGCTCTTAAAAGAGCGCATTATTTTCATTGGCGACCCTATAGGCGATGATTTGGCTAATTCGGTGATTGCTCAATTACTGTTTTTAGACAGCCAAGACCAGAAAAAGGAGATTAAAATTTACATCAATACTCCGGGCGGCATGGTAACCAGCGGTATGGCGATTTATGACACGATGCAGCATGTGAAAAGCGAAGTGATGACAGTGTGCGTTGGTATAGCGGCTTCCATGGGTGCAGTATTGCTAGCCGCTGGCACGAAGGGTAAAAGATTTATTCTGCCGAATGCGGAAGTGATGATTCACCAGATTATGGGCGGGGCGGAAGGCCAAGCGACTGATATTAAAATCCGCGCGGAGCATATTTTGCGCCTTAGGGATCGGATTAATAAAATCTTAGCCAAGCATACTGGACAGGAACTGCCGAAAATCGAAAAGGACACGGATAGGGATTATTTCATGACAGCTGAGGAAGCTGTGAAATACGGCATTGCGGATAAGATAATTAAGCCAGGGCGCTAAAACAGACTGGTTAAATATCAGGGAAGTGGCCGTTTTAGGCAGCAGACTTGCCAAGAACGGTCTTTTTATATATACTTCCAAACGCTAACTTTTAATAAAAGTTCTGGCTGTAACGAGCATGAGTATGGATCTTAAGCTTATTAGGTTTAATTTAATGCTACCTTTAGGACATTTAGGAAAATTCAATCGTATTTCCCACGCATCCAGACCATAAAATCTGGTAGTGGTAGCTTAAAGACATCTCCAAGCAATCTCATACCCGCCGTTTGCAGCCCTGGAATATAGGGAAAGTTTTGTTATGACAGTAGATATAATTTCCGCCGCCTTTTTGGCAGCGGGCCTGGCCGTAGTGGTTCGACCGGCTGACGCATGCGTAGGTGAAG
>CAZRDN010000094.1:0-3102 GCA_964598875.1 uncultured Gammaproteobacteria bacterium | reverse complement strand
AAGCCGATGCCTGGTGGGAAATTGGCAACGGCCGCATCACTGTTTACCGCTACGATTTTTAATATTGTCTGGGTTAATGCTCCTCTACTTTAGAGCCGACTAATTCATAAACATACCGCTCTAGGGTTCTTTCCGAAAACACACGACTGCCTAATAGGCCGGCTTGTAATAATTCGGCCGGATGTTTTAAACACCAGCTTAGTTTTTTAGAAAAGTCATCTTTGCTGCCTGGCGCGTATAGCCAGCCAGTTTTACCTTCAATCACCAGCTCTGGGATGCCCCCTAAATTAACTGCCAATACGGGCGTACCGGCGGACAGTGATTTAGTAATGGCTGTGGGTGAATTTTCATAACACAAACTCGGCACGATAGATAAATGACACGACTGATAAAGTTCGTCTATCTCAGTTTGTGACATTAAATCGTGCACGGCAAATCGTTTGTCTTCACCCACCAAGTGTTTTAATTCGGCTACGCGTGGTTTTTGTCCTAAGGCCACAAAATGCAAGGTGAAATCATGCTGCTTTAATTCTTTTGCCGCCTCAGCTAACCAAAACACACCTTTATGGATTTCAAACTGACCGACATATAACAAATGAAGCGGCGGCTTGGTGGTTTTTAAATGATCTGTTGCCAAAAAAGGCGGCACAGGATTAGGCAAAACCCGTGACTGACTTTTACTAAACAATCCCGATTTAATATGTTCCTGTAACAGCCAATCAGATGGCGAGGCGACTATTTTTACGGGTAAAAAAAGCCAACGCGTAAAACTCTGATATATCTTCATTAAAAAATTGCGATGACTCGCGCCCCACATGAAAAGTCCAGAGGGGTGTAATAATTGGACATCATGTAAAACATGGATGTGAGGTATTTTGAACTTGGCTATCACCCTGGGCACATTAAATCCCAAACCCATTAAATTAAAACTTATTACTACATCCGGCTTAACTTGTTTAATTATGGCCTTAAGTACCTGCGAAGTATGGGGATTCCATAAATTAAACAACTGCCATAAGAATCTAATGGGGTACAGTAGCTTGGAAGCAGTTAAATAATGATACAAATTGAGCGGAAAAAAACGGTAAACATCAACGCCACCCTCTTGCCTTAATTCAGGTTTAAAACTTTTATTACTTTGCCAAGGTACGGATGTAACTACCGCCACCTTATGCCCCTGCCTGACCATTTCCTCCACCACTTGGCTACCTAAATACTCGGCCCCTCCTCTCACATACGGCGGGTAAAGGTTAGTTAAAAATAATATTTTCATAGTCCTCTATAAATCTCCAAAAGTTTATGCCCGACCACCTGCCATCGATAGTTCAATTGCACTTTTTTTAAAGCCTGTTCACCTAAGCGAGCTCTTTCTTGGTCTGATGATAACAAAGATTCAATAGCCGCGGCTAAAGCCATCTCATCCCCAGGTTTGACCAGCCAGCCAGTTTCGCCCTGCACAACCAACTCCCTTACCCCTGGCAAACGTGAAGCTATCACTGGCAGCCCTGAGGCCATAGCCTCCAAAGCCACCAAACCAAAAGCCTCAGCTTCGTTTAGTGAAGGTAAAACAAACATCTGCGCCAAGCGATAATAATCAGGTAACTCAGCCGTCGGCACATAACCTGCAAAAGCCACACGTTTACCTAATTTTAGCTGCCTACTTTGTTTGGTATAACGCGCTCGCCAATCGCCACCACCCACCACGATCAGCTTCCAATTGTCTGATTTAACCTGAGCTAGGGCTTTTAATAAAACTGGTAAGCCCTTAAAAGCGTGCGCTTTGTCTAGGGTGGCAACAAATAATATAACCTTCTCCCCAAAACGTACATTAAAACGCCTGACTAGTCTCTCCGGCTCTTCTCCTGGGCTAAACCTATCATCCACGCCAAATGGCAAAATATGCCATTTATCACTTTCACCCATGCGCGGCCAGGCTACATTTTGTAAATAATCCTGCGTGGCAATCGTCATAGCATTAGCTCGCTTACCCAAACGCTTATCACTATAGTGCAAGCTGGTCTGCATCAATCTTCCTCGCCAGCCTGGGGCTTGTGGCCACATATGATATGTCAAAACTAATTTTATTCTCTCCGGCAATTTAGCCAACCTCTCGTGCACACCAAAAAAAGGATAATGCAAATGCACTGCCTCATATTGCTTGAGCATATTTATTAAACTACTGAACCAGGCTGCCTTGCCCCAGGCAAGCAATGGCCGCTTAGGTTCTACTATAAAGCCCGGGGTTTTCATAAAAGTCATGCCAGGATGGTAGCGTGGCGTGATGACTGTTACTTGATGTTCGGGTGATAACAGAGCTGCATACTGACTGGCCACTTTGCCTATACCTCCGCCATAAGGCGGGTAAACACAACTAAGCATTGCTATGCGCATGACATCTATTGTACCACGGCTACCACCTTATTAGTGGTTTAAGTATAAGCCAAACCAATGAGGATATAGGATTAAACACCAAACGAGTCAGCCAGCCCGCACCGCCATCCTGATAATTAATACTACCTGCTGCATAGGATAAAATTTCGGCATCAGACACACGCTTAAGTTTCATAAACCGTCGCCGTTGCTGGCAAATGCCATACCACTTATATGGGTTGGCAAAATATAAATATGTCTTGATTTTGGACACAAACCAGCCACCCCACAAACTGCTCACTAATAAAGCGAACTCGGTCAGTAAAAATACCGGCAAAAATAGCAGCAGGGTACGCACTTGAAAAATTTCATTCCACACTATTAAACGATTCCGCTCCATATAATAATATTGCTGCTTGCTGCGCGCCTGTTCATAGTAGTGCACCACTTGCCCCCGAGGCTCAATGGCCAGCTGCCAACCAGCCGACCGCAACCTTAATGATAATTCCAGGTCCTCATGATACATGAACAAATCTTCATTAAATAAACCGATTTGTTTCAGCGCAGCCGCCCGTAATAACACAGCGGCGCCGGATAAATATGGCGGCTCGGTTGAATTCTTAAGCCAGGCTAATGTCTCAGCCGCTTCTGCTTGGGTCAAACCGTTGCCCGCTGCCTCGCCAAAACCTAAAAAGTGAAAACTATTGCCTAAAGAATTTACCCTGCCATCCG
>CAZRDN010000093.1:0-3179 GCA_964598875.1 uncultured Gammaproteobacteria bacterium | reverse complement strand
ATTGAACAGGGGGCTATCATTACTGGCAAGACCAATTGCGATGAATTTGCGATGGGTTCATCAGGGGAAAATTCTGGTTATGGCCCAACTAAGAATCCATGGACAGTAGATTGTGTGACTGGCGGTTCATCATCAGGCTCAACTGCGGCTGTGGCAGCTGGTGAGAGTTTAGCTGCCTTAGGTACTGATACTGGCGGCTCTATTAGACAGCCAGCATCGTTCTGTGGTGTGGTCGGCTTAAAGCCAACTTACGGACGAGTTTCCCGTTATGGTTTAATGGCTATGACATCTTCGTTTGATCAGGCTGGCCCGATTACCCGTACGGTTGAAGATGCGGCCTACCTGTTACAAGCCATAGCTGGCCAAGATGAGCGCGATGCCACTAGTAGCAATTCGCCTGTACCTGATTATGTAAGCGGTTTAAGTCAGGGGATTAAGGGATTGCGTTTGGGTATGCCCGCAGAATTTTTTTCCGCCGGCCTGGAACCAGGAGTTAAAGATTTGGTTGAAAAAGCCATTAAGGTCATTGAATCACTAGGTGCGACTGTAGTAGAGGTAGATTTACCAAGCGTATCGTACGCGCTAGCAGCTTATTATGTTATTTGTCCATCAGAAGTCAGCGCTAATTTAGCTCGTTATGACGGTATTCGTTTTGGTCCTCGTGTGTCAGATGAATCATTGGGCGATTTGTACAAGCAAACTCGCGGGCAGTTATTGGGCGCAGAAGTTAAACGCCGCGTTATGCTTGGCACTTATGTGTTATCCGCTGGTTATTACGAGGCTTACTATCGCCAGGCCCAATTAGCTAGGCAGGTCATAAGCCGGGAGTTCACTGAGATATTCAAAAAAGTTGATTTATTAGCTTCACCGACCACTCCCACCACAGCCTTTGTTTTGGGTAGCAAAGTTAATGACCCATTAGCCATGTATTTAGGGGATATTTATACAGTACCAGTGAATATTGCCGGCTTACCTGCGATTTCCGTGCCTTGTGGTTTTAGCGAGGGGTTGCCCGTTGGTTTGCAGTTAATCGGGCCGGCTTGGTCAGAGGATAGATTATTACAAACTGCTTATAACTATGAACAAAGTCAGGCTTGGTATAAGCAAACGCCACCAGGCTTTGATATAAAATATTAGTATGCCAGAGAACAAACAAATTGATTTGAATAGTCAGCAGAAACCTTGGTACAAGAGTGCCTGGTTCATTACTTTAGCTGTACTGATAATAATATGGTTTGGTTCGCCTTTATTATTAAAGTTGGTTGACCGGGGGGTCGAGCAGACTAATTTTACCCAAACACCTGGAGCAATGCCGGAGGTTACTGATGTACCGCTTTCTTCTATTGAGACTACAGATGATCCCTGGCTGGGGTCACCCATTGCACCAGTGGTCATAGTTGAATTCGGTGACTTTGAGTGTCCGTTTTGTAAGGAGTCTTATCCGATAATTAAAAAAGTATTGGAGCTATACCCAGAAGCGGTTAAATTGATTTATCGTGATTTCCCGGTAACATCACTGCACTCCCAAGCTGTGCCGGCAGCCGAGGCGGCCAACTGCGCGTTTCGTATCGGCGGCAGTAGTGCATTTTGGAAATTCCATAACGCACTTTACGAACAGCAAGATAATCTCGGGCCTGAATTCTATTCAGCTCTGGCCGCTTCTTTAAATTTGAATCAGGATAATTTTGATAAGTGTTTAAGCCAGCACCTTACCTTGGCTGAAATTCAAACTGACCTAAATGATGGTTTGGCCGCCGGCATTGTGGGTACGCCAACTTGGTTTGTGAACGGCCGTAAGGTGGAGGGAGCGATAACCTTAGAATTATGGCAGCAACTCATAGACTATATTTTGGTAGATCAGTTTAAATAAGACGGCTTACTAGTCTATAGACTGAAGGGGGTGTTCGTGTTACACTCAAAACACTGAAATTTTAATATTATTAATAATTTATTCATATTTATGGATAACCAAACACCTGTCATGCCTGAGCAAGTTTCAGGGCAGCAGACTAATACCACCCCAGCCGCGGCTGGCTTCAACAGTATGTTTAGTGGAGCTTCTCCCAAGGTTACGTTCGTTATGGGTTTACTAGTGGGTGTAGCTGGTGTCAGTTTGATTGGTTTTGTCATTGCCGCCAGCTATGCTTTCTCGGGTAAGAGCATATCACAGCCAGCTAACAATAATAATCAGGGCGCTACCGCTACGGTCCCTAGTCAGCCGTCCGCACCAACACCAGTTAATATTGCGGTAAAATCTTCTGATTATATTCGTGGTTCAGCCGAGGCGCCGGTAACTGTGGTGACGTATACTGACCTGGAGTGCCCATACTGCAAAACATTCCATCCCAGTATGGAGCAGGTAATGAACGAGTATCCAGGCCAAGTAAGATGGATTTATCGGCATTTCCCTTTGTCATTCCATGTTAACGCTCAAAAAGAAGCTGAAGGCGCTGAATGTGCTGGTAAGTTAGGCGGGGCCGAAGCTTATTGGGAGTTTATTGATAAGATTTTTGAGCGCACCACTTCCAATGGCACAGGCTTTGCTTTAGCGGATCTTTATCCTTTGGCAGCTGAAGTGGGTGTATCAGAAAGCCGTTTCCGCACTTGTTTGGATCAGGGCGAGATGGCCAGTAAAGTCTCAGGGGATTTACAAGAAGGTTCTGGCTATGGCGTTCAGGGCACACCCACCAGTTTTGTGAATGGCCTGCCAGTGGAAGGTGCGGTGCCTTACGAGCAGTTGAAAGCGGTTATAGATCAAGTATTAGCTCAATAGCATGAGGTCAAATAAGCAAGTTTGGTGGTGGTTAATAGGCGCAGGTGTAGTAGCGGTCGTTTTAGGGTTTGTCTTTTCGCGCGGCCCGAAAGTAGACTATACAACCAGTCAAGAAGCACCCAGACCAACCAAAGGATCATCTGACGCTCAGCTGGTTTTAGAGGAATTTTCCGATTTCCAGTGTCCAGCTTGTAAATCTGCCCAACCGACTATTGAAGATGTTATTAATACTTTTGGTGATAGAATAAAACTCACCTATCGTCATTTTCCTTTAGTTACTATTCATCCCCAAGCTTTCCGCGCGGCCCTAGCAGCTGAGTGTGCTAATGACCAGGGCAAGTTTTGGGAGTATCACGATTTGTTATTTACCAACCAGCCTAATTTTTCCCCGGATGATTTAGTGGCC
>CAZRDN010000092.1:0-3180 GCA_964598875.1 uncultured Gammaproteobacteria bacterium | reverse complement strand
TGAAAAAGTCTTAAGCGCCTGGGACGCTAAAAAACAGTTTAACTCTTCTGATCTAGAAAATATCCGCGATCCCTTTCAACCTCTACCTGAAATCTCTATTAGTACCCCGGAATCTAGTCTTGAATCGGTCAATAGTATTGAATAATAGCCTACTTATACAGCTACTACCTCTCGTACCTGCGGGAGGTCTTTTTTTAGTGCCTCCTCAAGTCCAAACTTCAATGTTATGGCGGAAAGGGAGCAATGCTCACAGGCTCCTTGTAAGCTAACTAACACTCGACCTGTCTCTGGTTCCCAATCAACAAAGGAAATATGACCACCATGCCCTGTCACATAAGGTTCAGCTTCAGCTAAAACCGACTTTATTTTTTCTGTGATGTTTTCCTGCGACATAAATTATTCAACTCCGGGTAACTATTTTAATATTATCATCAGACTATCACCTTGGCTAACTATACCGCCATTCCAATCATGTACCGCTCCAGCTAAAGCTGATTGGCTATAACGATAACTTTCGCCACGTTTAGTGCCTGGATCATTAACGATAAATTCATCTGCTTCATACCCTTTAATTACCAACATGTGGTACAACGGCCCTGGTTGGGTAAAGTATGGATTACCCAACTCTTGCCCGGCCGCCGGAATAATTACTGGGCGCTTGGCATTTATCTCCTGCTTTATGATCTCAGGGTTATATGGGACCGCTTGAGCTTTGATCTGGTACTTATCAGCTAAAATCATAACAACTTCGGCTGCTGTCAGATCAACCTGATAGCCCTTATTTTTTCCCCACTCAACTAACTCTAAAATTGACTTATCAGCTTGCTCTGCTGTTAATCTCATATTTTTATTACCCTGCAAATACTCTGCCACCATAATAATACTGGCTTCTTCGCAAGCTTCCTGATAAGGCATTTCCCAATTGGCATAAGGCGCCTGGACCATAAAAGGTACTGGCAGAACCTTAATAGCATGCTCTGGTTGGGCCGCCTGATCGTCTGGCTTATCCTCCTTATCTTTTGTCTCTGCTAAACTTTCCTCTGAAACCTCACTTTCAATTGTCTTAATATTTATATTATCTTCTATCTGCTGATTGTTCTGCTCAGGCAACTTATTAGACTGGCTTAACACTAGTTGCTGTCGTTTCAAATCTTCTGGCCTTAAACCTACAGACCCAGACACCACTACAAAAAAAGCCGTACCTACAACCAAGGTTAAAGCTAAAACTAGCACTAAAAACTTTAATCTCTTCATATGCTTACCATAGTAATGTTTGGCCAGTTTAGGCGCAAGCCAACAATAGTCTTGACTAGTCTAGTTATTTCCTATATACTGAAATCCGAACTTATTTTTACTATTAGCTTATGGCACATACAAAAGCAGGCGGCTCTACAAGTTTAGGCCGAGATTCCCGAGCGCAACGTCTGGGAGTTAAATTATTTTCTGGTGAACCAGCCAAGGCTGGCATGGTTATAGTTAGACAACGGGGCACAAAATTCTTCCCAGGAGTAGGCGTTAAAAGAGGCAAGGATGACACCTTGTTCGCCTCTCGGGCAGGGACTGTACAATTCCTCAAGAAATGGCGACGCTCTTATACAGGCAAACTAAAGCTGGCTAAGGTTGTAACTGTTGTTCCTGAAGACAAATCAACTTCATAAACTAAAAACACCCTGAGTAGAAACTAGGGTGTTTTTGTTTTATCTATGTTACTTTAAACAACTCTTAATAAAATCCCTAAATAAAGGATGTGGCTTTAATGGACGTGATTGAAATTCAGGGTGGAATTGCGTTCCCAACATGAATGGGTGGTCTTTGATCTCGGCTATTTCCACTAAGTTCTTCTGAGGGTTAATGCCAGAAAAAACAAACCCGGCTTCTTCAAATCTATCTCTATACTCATTATTGAATTCGTAACGATGGCGATGACGCTCGGAGATCAATAAAACATCGTTCTTGTCACTAACTGGCACAGCTGATTCTTCTTTTGAGCCATAAGCAGCCTCAGCTTTAGTATCTTTTAATAGTCTGCAGTCATAAGCCCCCAGACGCATACTGGCGCCCATATGTTTTTCTGCCAGGTTAATCCTTTGTTCTGGCATGATATGAATTACCGGATGCTTTACTTTATTATCAAACTCAGTGGAATTGACATCTTTGCTTTTTAAAATCAACCTACCGAATTCAATGGACATTATCTGCATTCCCAAACACAAACCAAAATAGGGTATCTTGTTTTCCCTACAATACTGAGCCGCCATAATTTTGCCTTCTATCCCCCTCACTCCAAAACCACCGGGCACCACTACGCCGCTAGCTTCTTTTAACCGTTTCCATTCTTTCGAATCCTTATTTTCTAATTTTTCCGAATCAACATCAATAATAGATAATTTAGCTCCCCAAAAAGCCGCAGCTGACTTTAGGGCTTCATGGACACTAATATAAGCGTCACCATGGGCCGTATATTTACCCACTAAAGCTACTGTAATTTTTTTGCGACCATTTTTTAATGCCTTAACCAAAGATTTCCAAGCTTGTAAGGCTGGTTTTTTGCTTTTAATCACAAAATGGTTAAAAATCAATTTGGATATACCATTGGCCTCTAGATCCAGCGGCACTTCATAAATTGACTTTAAGGTAGGACAAGGTATGGCGGCGGCCGGAGGAACATCAGCAAATAAGGCTATCTTTTCCAATAATTCCTTGGGAATTTTTTTATCTGCGCGACATAAAATCACATCTGGTTGAATACCAACACGATGCAATTCCCTTACGGCCATTTGTGTGGGCTTGGTCTTAAGCTCACCTGATGTTTCCAAATAAGGCAATAGTGTTACTAAGGCAAACATGACATTTTCATGACCAGCCTCACGATGCCACTGTCTGGCTGCCTCTAAATAAGGCTCACCTTCGATGTCGCCCACTGTGCCACCTATTTCAATCAACAAGAAATCAGGCGATGATCTAGCAACCGCTTCTCTGATTCTTTCTTTTATCACCGTAGTAATATGTGGAATTACCTGAATGGTTCTGCCCAAATAACTACCCTGCCTCTCGGCGGCTAAGACCTGCTGATACACTTGGCCCGTAGTAATATTGGAATTACGTGATAATGGCTCATCAATAAACCTCTCGTAATGACCAAGATCAAGGTCTGTCTCCGCGCCATCTTCGGTCACAAAA